>NZ_JBFAIU010000284.1:0-10143 GCF_040654855.1 Asanoa sp. NPDC050611 | reverse complement strand
CGCAGCTCGTCCTGGCTCTGCGCGACCACCTGGTCCACCGAACGGACCCTCGACAGGTTCGTTCTCCACGACCTCGTGCACGCGTACGCCACAGAGCTCGCAACCGGTCAGGAGCCCTCGCACGAACGGCGTGCCGGACAGCGACGCCTGCTCGAATTTCTCACCCGTACGGCCGTGAACGCGCGGCCGCTGCTGCAGCCGAGCGAGTCCGATGTGGCGGTACCACGCACTGTGGACGGTGTAATGCCGCTGACGTTCGGCTCGGAGCGGGACGCACGCGAGTGGTACCAGGCCGAGCGGCACAACCTCGTCGCCGGCGTCCATCTGGCGTACGCGCTCAGCTTCGATGATCTTTGCTGGCGCCTGGCTTATGCCAATTGGATCTACCTGCATCTCACGAGCTCCTGGAACGACGTCCTGCGTACCCACAAGGTGGGACTGCGGGCGGCAGAGCGGTCCGGCGACAGGGTCGGTCAGGCGCATATGCTCAGTGGCATCGGCGCCGCCTACCGGGCGACGGGGCGGAGTCAACTGGCGGTGGAGACGCAGCGCAGAGCGCTGGCCATCTTCCAGGAGGTTGCCGACCTGCCCGGCACCGCCACCGCGCTCAGCAACCTCGGCGCCGCATACCGAGATGCCGGCAGGTTCGATGATGCGCTGGTCTTCTCCCGGCAGGCCTACGAGCTGGACCGCGCTCGCAACGAGCCCGGCAACATGGCGATCTCGCTGTACCACATCGGACTCACCCTGACCGCCGCTGGGCGTCCGGCTGAAGCGATCCCCGTCATCGGCGAATCGCTGGGTGTCGTCCGTCAGATTGGCCACCGGCGTGGCGAGGCCCTGGTCGTGTACGCCCTGGCGACCGCCCACGCCCGCCTCGGCCAGCACGATGCGGCCGTCGACCACTACCGGGCGGCGCTCGACATCCACCTGGAAAACGGTGATCGCTGGTACCAGGCCGCGACGCTCAACGGGCTCGGTGATGCGCTGCACGAGACGGGGCGCTTCGACGAAAACCACGACGCCTGGAAGCATGCCTTGGCAATCTACGAGGAGCTGGGCGCCCCGGACGCTGCCGTCCTTGCCGCCAAGCTCGAACGCCATGACCGCGCGCAGCGGTAGGTCTCGACGGCGAGCGCGGTCGAAGAAGCCGATCTGAAGCCGACGGCCGCTAGCGTCGTTCCGGCTTCCGGCGGCCGAGCCGGAGTCCGACCGCGCCCGGGTTTGACGCAGAGGAGGCGATGTGCCCTATCCCGCCACGGGCGAGCAGCTCACGGAATCTGCCCCCGTCGCCGTGCGAGCACAGATCCTGTCCACCGAACACTGGAGCCTGCTGGCCACCAGAAATCTGGCGTGGAGCGAGAGCTTCAGCCGCGCGAGCTGGTTCGTCACAGTGGTATCGGCGACGGTGGTCGCGCTCGCCCTGGTGGCAGACAGCACGGACCTCGGCAGTGGCTTCCGCGTCTTCGCGCTCATGCTCATCCCGTTGCTTGTCGTCATCGGATTGGCCACCGTCGTCCGCCTTGTGCAGCTCAACAGCGAGGACGTCGAGCTGGTCAGCGGAATGAACCGGCTGCGACGGGGTTACCTCGATGCTGCGCCCGAGCTCGAGCGCTACTTCGTGACGGGCCATACCGAGGACGTGCCCGGGATCATGCGGACGTACGGAATCCGCCGCACTCGCATCCCGGCCAGCCAGTACTTCTCGAGCATCGCGCTTCTGGTCAGTGTCATCGTCGCCGTGCTCATCGGCGCGCTTGCCGCTCTGATCGGCGACTCGTTCGACGCCGAGATCGAGGCAGCGGTCATCAGCGGCCTCACGGCGACCCTCGCCGCCCTGGCGACGCTGGTCCTCGTCGTCGTCCGACACGTCAACCGCGCCTGGGACCGCCGTCCGAGCGACCACGGCGAACCGATGGCAGCATCGCGGACATGACCGAGTACCGTGCCGTGTTCGATGCCGAAGTGGCCTTTCTCAACGGTGGTGGCCTGCAGACCCAAGGGTTTCGGCTGGACGTCCCCGCTCCCGACCTCACCGATGACCAGCTCGGCGAGTTGCTCGTCGCGCATCTCGGTCTGCTGATGGTCGACCACGTGCGGATCGTGAGCTCCCAAGTGGTAGCCGAGCCACACAAGGGGTCGCGCGGCGTGCCAGTCTCAAGGCAACAGCAGACAAGGCTCGTCGAGCTCAACCACGTCATCCAAGCCGGCATGACGACCTACCCCGGCCTACCTGGGCCCGAAATCACCCCGCACCTCACCCGTGCGGCATCCCGCAAGCGCTACGCACCCGGGGTCGAGTTCGCCATCGATCGCATCAGCATGGTCGGCAACACCGGCACCTATCTCGACAGCCCTTACCACCGTTTCGAACACGGCCAGGATCTCGCCGGGCTCGAGCTCACCGACGTCGCCGACCTGCCAATCGTCGTGGTCAGGGTGACAGACAGCCGCGAGCGCGGCATCGGCCCCAACGCCCTCGCCGCCATCGACCCCAGCGGCAAGGCGGTGCTGCTGCATACCGGCTGGGATCGCCACTGGGGAACCGAGGCATACGGCGATCCCGCCCCGTTCCTCACCGAACAAGCCGCCCAGATGCTCGCCGACGCCGGCGCGCGGCTTGTCGGCATCGACAGCGTCAACATCGACGACGCCCACGGCGACGGGCGGCGGCCCGCCCACTCGATTCTGCTCGGCGCCGGCATCCCCGTGCTCGAACACCTCACCGGACTCAAAGACGCACCCGTCACCGGAGCCCGGCTCCACGCCGCGCCGCCGCGGGTGCGCGCCTTCGGCACGTTCCCCGTGCGCGCCTACGCCGTCGTCGAACCCTCAGGAGCATGATGTTCTTGGTAACTGGAAGTACAGGAAACGTCGGCGCGGAGGTCGTCCGCGCGCTCGCCGCGGCCGGTGCGAACGTACGCGCGCTGACCCGTGACCCCGCTACGGCCGACGCACAGCCGGGTGTGGAGTACGTGGCCGGGGACCTGAACCTCCCGGAGTCCGTCGAACCAGCCCTCGACGGCGTACGGGGACTGTTTCTCCTTCCCGGGTACGCCGGCCTGCCGGCGCTGCTGGCTAGCGCGCGCCGGGCCGGGCTCGACCGGGTCGTCCTGCTGTCGGGCGGCTCGGCCGGCAGCGGCGACCCGAGCAACGCCATCAGCCGCTACATGGCCGAGTCGGAGCGGGCGGTACGCGAATCCGGGCTGCCGTGGACGTTCCTACGGCCGAGCGCCTTCATGTCCAACACGTTGCAGTGGACCGGCCAACTCAAGGCGGGCGACGTGGTGACCGCGCCATTCGCCGGCGTACGCATCGCCAGCGTCGACCCCTACGATGTCGCCGCCGTGGCGGCCCGGGCGCTGCTGGCCGACGGCCACGACGGGCGTGTCTACCAGCCGACCGGACCCGAAGCGCTGCTGGCTGAGGACCGGTTGCGGATCCTGGGCGGCGTGCTCGGCCGGGAACTGCACCTGCGAGCGCAACCCGACGACGAAGCGCGCGCGGAGATGCTCAAGACGACACCGGTGCAGTACGTCGACGCGTTCTTCGACTTCTACGTCAAGGGCACGCTCGACGAGTCCGTGGTGCGGTCGACGGTTCAGGACGTGACAGGTGCACAACCCCACACGTTCCATCAGTGGGCCGTCGCGCACGCGGAGGCGTTCCGGTGAGATCGTCGGGCAAGCGTGCGACAGACGACGTCCGTCATCGCATGGAAGGTGATCACAGGTCACGTCCCAGCTCGACCTCGATCTCCACCTCGACGTCGTCACGGACCTTGAGGGCACCGAGCAGGCCGGTGTACGGCTTGATTCCGTAGGTCGACTGGGTCACCACCGTGGTGGCCCGATACCGATCGGGCGTCGCCCCGCGCACCTCGACGTTGATGGGGGCGGCGACCCCGTGCAAGGTGAGCGTTCCGCCGATGGTCGCGGAGTCGTCGCTCGTGACGACGCCGGTGGACGCGAAAGAGGCCGTAGGGTGTCGATCGACGTCCAACGTCCGCCGTGCGTTTTTCTCGATCTCGCCCCGGTCCTTGTCAGTCAGCGGTAAAGCGCCGCCGGTACCCTTCCGAACGGCCAACGATCCCAACTCGACGCGTGCCGTGGCGGTGGCATCCGCCCGCCCGGTCTCGGGAATGTCGATCTGCACCGACCAATCGGTTACCTCGATGGTCAGGTCGTGGCCGACGGCCGAGCCGACACCTTTGCGGGCGGTGCGCAGCAGCATGCGCCCGTTGTCCGGACCGAACCGCAACCGTCCGGTTCTGATCGTCACCCCGTCCAGCGTAGTCCCCAGCCAGCAGCGCGACGCCGAACGCGTACGCCAAGGCGCATGAAGTCGAACTGAAGCCCTGCCGCCGTACGGTCTGAGCCGGCGGACGATCGTGCTCCGCGGTCATGCATCTCCGGCATGACCGCGGTGTCGGCTGGGTCTTTGTTTCCGGCGGACACGCGACCGTCAGGCCGTGAGGATTCGCATCCGCGCGTCGCTGCGCAGGTCACCGACGAAGGGAACCGCTATGTCACACGCCGTCAGATCGAAGGACGGTACGAGGATCGCGTTCGACGTGTGGGGTGAGGGCGAGCCGTTGATCATGGTTCATGGCGCCACCGCTCACCGCGGCACCGACAGGTTGAACGCGGGCGTGGGTGCGTTGCTGGGCCAGGACCGGTTCCGGGTTTACGCGTACGACCGGCGCGGCCGTGGTGAGAGCACGGACACGGCCCCGTACGCGGTGGAGCGGGAGATCGAGGACATCGAAGCGTTGATCGACCATGCCGGTGGACCGGCGATCGTGTGTGGTGTGTCGTCGGGGGCGGTGTTGACTCTCGATGCGGCGGCCGCGGGGCTTTCGATCAGCCGGGTGGCGCTGTTCGAGCCGCCCTTCGTCGTCGATGACGGGCGTCCGCCGCGTTCCGCCGATTATGTGCGACGCCTCGACGACGCGGTCGCGGCGGGCCGTCGCGGCGAGGCCGCCGAGATGTTCCTTACCGAGGCGGCCGGCCTGCCGCCCGAGGCTGTAGCCGGTGTGCGGGCGAGCCCGTTCTGGCCCGGCCTGCTGGAGGTGGCGCACACCATCGCCTACGACGGACGGATCATGGGCACCACGATGTCTGGCGCGCCGCTGCCCACCGACCGTTGGAGCGCGGTGAAGATGCCCGTACTGGTCACCTACGGCAACGGCACCGCTCCGTGGCTACAGGCTGCCGCGAAGGCACTGGCCGACCTGCTGCCCACCGCGACGCTGCAGGAGGTCGACGGCGGACAGCACGACGTCGCCCCCGAAGTGCTTGCCCCTGTCCTGCGGCAGTTCGCCGCGCTCACGACTCACGATCGACTCTGAGGAGGCCACATGCGCAAGGTGATGTCTTCGCTCTTCTACACGCTTGACGGCGTGGTGGAAGCGCCGAACCGATGGCAGTTCGGGTTCGACGACGACATGGGCGCCGCACTCGCTCGCCTGCTCGACCAGCAGGACGCGGCACTACTCGGCCGCACGACATACAGCGAGTGGGTCGAGTACTGGCCGACGGCAGCAGACGAGCCATTCGCCAGCTGGATCAATCGGGTACCGAAGTACGTCGCCTCGACCACGCTCGACTCGGTGGACAGGTGGCCGAACAGCACATTGATCAAGGGGTCCCTCGTCGACTTCGTTACCGACCTGCGGTCGCAGGACGGCGGCGCGATCGGCGTCTGGGGAAGCCCGACGCTGGTGCGTACGCTGTTCGAACACGGGCTGGTGGACGAGCTGCAGCTGCAGATCCATCCCGTCGTCGGGGGCGGACGACTGAGGCGGCTCTTCGCCGACGACAGCATGCTGGCCAAGCTGGAGCTGATCGAATCAGAGCAGACGAGCGGCGGCGTGATCATCGCCAACTACCGCCAGGTCCCCGACCGTTGACCGGCCGGTGGGCGTTTCCGCAGCGGGTCGGGAACGCCCACCACCCCCAGCGCACCGCGCCGACCGCTACCAGGAGGACCGGTACCAGTCAGGCCGGGCGGCAGCGCGGACAGGGCCGGCAGGCCAGTGGGAGTGTGTCTGGCGTGGCCCCTGGGGATCGGCGAACCACCGACCCGCGGAGGGGCGGCCTCCATACTGGGTGAGGAAGCTCGGGCGGAGGCGACCAGGAGCACATTCATGCACACGGGACACACAGACCTCGGTTCGGTGGGATTGTCGATCGCGCGCTACGGGCTCGCGACCGTGTTCGTCTGGGTTGGCGGGCTCAAGTTTTCCGACTACGAGGTCCAGAACGCGGAACCCCTCGTCAAGGGGAGCCCGCTCACCTCGATCCTGCGCAAGCGGCTCGGGGCGCGCCGGCTCGGGCAGCTCGTCGGGTCCTCGCAGGTCGTGCTGGGTGCGCTGGTCGCGGCCAAGCCGGTCGCGCCACGGGCGAGTGCCCTCGGCAGCCTCGGCGCCGCCGGGATGATGGTCGGCACACTCAGCTTTCTCGTCACGACGCCCGAGGCCTGGCATGACGGGCACGGGTTTCCGCAGCTGTCCGTGCTCGGCGAGGCCCTGCTCAAGGACAGCGTGCTGCTCGGGGCGGCGCTGCTCACGGCCGCCGACTCCTGGAGCGCGGCCGCGTAGCCTCCCGGGGCATGGGGACGTTTCGCGAATTCGAGTACGAAGGATGGCAGGCGGCCGCCGATCACTACCACGCCGCGTGGAGCGAGCTGACGTCGCGAACCATACCGTCCATCATGGACGCGCTGAAACCGGCCGGGCGCTTCCTGGACCTCGCCTCCGGGCCCGGATACGTGGCCGCGGCCGCCCCGGCCTGGGCGGTGGCCCTCGACTTCTCGCCGGCGATGGTGGCAAGGGGCGCCGCGGCGTACCCACACCTGAACTTCCTGGTCGGTGACGCCGAGCGGCTGCCGTTCGCCGACGGCAGCTTCGACGCCGTCGGGATGAACCTCGGCCTGCTGCACCTCGGCGAACCCGAGACGGCGATCGCGGAGGCCTTCCGGGTGCTGAGGAGCGGCGGCCGGTTCGCCTTCACGGTCTGGTCGGACCCCACGGCCGCCCAGGGCTTTCAGCTCGTCCTCGACGCCGTCGCGCGCCACGGTGCGCCCGTGACCGTCCCGCGCGGGCCGGACTTCTTCCGCTACAGCCGCACCAGCGAATGCCTCGACGCGCTTGCCGCCGTCGGCTTCGTGGACGCCACCACGACCGTCGTCGACCTCCGCTGGGAGCCGCCGGACGTCGCGGCGATCTTCCCGTCCTTCCTGCACGGCACCGCCCGCACCGGCGCCCTGCTGCGCCAGCAGGAGCCCGCCGCGCAGCGGGCGATCGCCCGGGACATCGCCGAGCGCGCTCAGCGGTTCGTGCGTCCGGACGGGCGCGTCGTCATCCCGATGCCGGCCGTGCTCGCGTGCGGGGTCCGGCCGCCGGCACCTCCGACGCGACCGTGATGCCCAGCGCGCGGGCGAAGGTGTGTGCCAGCGCCACCAGGTCGCCGGCCGCGACGGTCGCGCCGGCCAGGCTGGTCACGCCGCCGATGCCGGACAGGTCGCAGTCCGTGAGGAGGGCGCCCGCGCAGTTGGCGTTGGAGAACTGGGCGCCGGTCAGGTCGCACGACACGAACTCGGCCCGGCGCAGGTCGGCGCCCGTGAAGTCGGCACCGGTCAGGTTGCAGCCGGTGAACCGGACGTGTGCGAACGTCGCGAACCGGAACGCCGCCAGGTCGGCGCGGCAGGCGTCGAAGCTCACGTCGCGCAGGGTGCCCGCGGAGCACTGGGCGCCGGTCATCCGCACGCTGGTCAGCCGCGTGCGCAGCAGCGCCGGTTTCGTCAGCTTCGCGTTGGCCCAGTCGCTGTGCTCCACCACGCAGTCCGTGAACCGGGGCTGGTCGAGGACGGCCGCGGCCAGCGACCCGCGTTCGAAGCGGCACTGCTCGAACTCCACCAGGTCAGCCTCGTGACCGGCCAGGTCGACGCCGGCGAGCAGCACGCGGCGGAACAGCGCCTCGTGGTCGAGGTCGGCCTCCTGCTGCGGCGCCAGCGTGGTCAGGCGTGGGTCGGCGGGTGCGCGGTGAACTGACACGCCCCTCACCGTACGAGACCCGCGGCTGACGACGCCCTTACCTTCCTCGTACATTGTTCGCCTAGCCTCTCCGGCATGGCAGACCGCGCAAGGATCGCCCACCTGTTGCGCCGCGCCACCTTCGGGCCTACCGCCGAGGAGGTCGACGCCGCCGAGCGTGCCGGATACGCCGCGACGGTCGAGCGGCTGATGCGGCCCGCCGCCGACGACCCGCGGGCCCCGGTCTTCGCCGCCGGTCCCGGGCCTGGCAAGGACGCGACCCGCGAGCAGCGCCAGCAGGCCAACCAGGAGCGCCGCCGGCAGGTCACCGCGACCGTGGAGTGGTGGGTCGACCGGATGGTCGTCGCCGAGCAGCAGCTCGCCGAGAAGATGGTGTTCTTCTGGCACGGGCACTGGGCCACGAGCGCGCAGAAGGTCAAGGTCGCCCGGCTCATGCTCGGCCAGCTCCAGACCTTCCGGGAGCACGGCCGGGGCGGGTTCGACGCGTTCGTCAGGCGGATGGTCGCCGATCCGGCGCTGATCGTCTGGCTCGACGGGCAGAAGAACACCGTCAAGGCGCCCAACGAGAACTTGGCGCGCGAGCTGATGGAGCTGTTCACGCTCGGCATCGGCAACTACGGCGAGAGCGACGTGAAGGCCGGCGCCCGCGCGCTGACCGGCTGGACGGTCGATCGCGCCACCGGCACCGCGCGGTTCGTGCGGCGCCGCCACGACCGTGGTGCCAAGACCGTCCTCGGCCGGACCGCCGCGTTCGACGCCGACGGGTTCGCCGCCCTGCTCGCCACCCAGGACGCCGCCGCGACCTTCCTGGCCCAGCGGCTGTGGTTCCGCTTCGCGAGTGCCGAGCCGATTCCGGACGGCGTACGGGAGCGCCTCAGCACCGCGTTCGCCGCCCGGCGCCACATCGACGACCTCCTCAAGGCACTGCTGACCGACCAGGACTTCCCGGGCACCCGAGGTCAGCTCGTCAAGCAGCCCGTCGAATGGGCGGTCGGCGCCCTGCGCCAGCTCGGCGTGCGCCCGGCCCGGCTCACCGACCAGCAGCGCAAGCAGCTCGTGAGCGGGCTCAACGGGCTCGACCAGGTGCCGCTGCGCCCACCGAGCGTCGGCGGCTGGCCGGCCGGCGCGGCCTGGCTGACCACGAGCTCGCTGCAGGCCAGGCTGCGGCTGGCCGAACAGCTCGCCGGTTGGGCGGCGCCGGCGGCGGTCAGCCGGCTCGAGGCCGCGCCGGTGGAGGGCAGACCCGACGCCCTGGCCCGGCTGCTCGTCGTCGACGGCTGGACCGACCGCACCCGGGCCGTGCTCGCCAAGGAGGCTGGCAAACCCGAGAAGCTGTTGCGGCTCGGCCTCGTCAGCCCCGAATACACCATCCACTGAGGAGCAGAGCCACATGGACACGCTCACCCGGCGGAAGTTCCTGATCGCCAGCGGCGTGGTCGGCGCGGGAGCGCTGGCGGCCGGTGCGACCGCGTACACCCTGAACGACGTGCTGGCGACGGCCGGCGACCGGCCCGCGGACGCCGGCACCCTCGTGCTGGTGACCCTCTACGGCGGCAACGACGGGCTCAACACCGTCGTGCCGTACGCCGACGCGTCCTATCAGGACGCCCGACCCGGGATCGCCTACGACGCCGGCGAGGTGCTGCGGCTCGACGAGGGGACCGGTCTCAACCCGGCCATGAAGGGGTTCCAGCGGCTGTTCACCGAGGGCCGGCTGGCGGTCGTCCGCGGTGTCGGCTACCCCAAGCCGGACCGCAGCCACTTCCGCTCGATGGACATCTGGCAGACCGCGGACCCGGTGCGCCCCGGCACCACCGGCTGGCTCGGGCGCTGGCTCGACACCGCCGGCGGCGACCCACGCCTGGCGGTCAGCTTCGAGCCGGCCCTGCCGCCGCTGCTCGCGGGCGCCACCAGCGCCGGGGCCGCGGTGCCGACCAGCGAGCGCCGCCGCGCGACCGGCGTCACGGGGTTCGGTGCGCCCGCGGCCGGCGAGCCGCCGCTCCAGGCCCGCGCCGCCCGGTGCTTCGCCGACCTGGAGCACCGTGTAGTAGGTCAGGCTGGCGGCCCAGTCCGAGCAGTTGTCCTTG
>NZ_JBFAIU010000283.1:0-10167 GCF_040654855.1 Asanoa sp. NPDC050611 | reverse complement strand
ACCAGCGTGGCCATGCCCGGCAGAAAGCCTCCTGCACCACGTCCTGCGCCTCGGCCAGATCGCCCGTGTGGGCGAACAGCTGATGCGTCAGGGGGCGGAACGACGCGGCGTAGAACTCCGCGAAGTCGAGCTTGTCGGGCGGCACAGCTCTCCCGGGGTCGACGGCCCCCTCACAGTAACCCGTCGATGCCGCCCCACATATTGTCGTAATTCGGCCGACGCCGGGGCGTTGTTCGGGTGAAACTGAGAGCCATGACGCGATCGCGGCAAATCAACGGCTCGCAATCCCGTCGACTGGTCCAGGACCCGTGCGACGACGACGGCTGCCCGAGCTGCTACGGCAACCCCGCACAGGCGGAGGCGGCACGACGTGCCGGCCGCCTGCCGGACCGCACGCACCGCCTCGACGAGCGCCCGGAGACCGACTAGGACGCGTTCGTCGCCGCGAACAGCTCCGGGAAGACCTTGGCCACCTTGGCGGTCAGGTAGTCGCCGTAGGTGCCGGTGAACGCGACCGGGTCCGCGCCGTCCCAGCGCGGCTCACCGGTCGCCGTCGTGCGCGCGCGGCCGGGCAGCGGCGGCACCTCGGCGCTGAAGTCCGGGTCGAAGAAGAAGGGGTACGAGAGCCGCTCGTTGCCGCTCACGTTGCGCACCCGGTGCACGGTCGACCGGTACCACCCGCCGGTGAGCCGTTCGAGCATGTCGCCGATGTTGCAGACGAACGTGCCGGGCAGCGGCGGCGCGTCGATCCAGCCGCCGGGCGTGCGTACCGCCAGACCGCCGTTGCGGTCCTGCGCCAGCAGCGTGAGCAGGCCGTAGTCCGTGTGCTCGCCGACGCCCCACTCGCCCGAGTCCGGCTCCTGCGGCGGGTAGTGGAAGATCCGGAACAGCACGGTCGGCACCCGGGTGTAGCCGGCCGCGAAGTAGTCGGCCGGCAGGTCGAGGCTGCGGGCGACACCGCGCAGGACGTCCTGGGCGAGGTCGGTCAGCGCGGCCTGGTAGTCGAGCACCGCCGCCCGCAGCGCCGGCACCGCCGCCGTGAACAGGTTGCGGCCGTGCAGCGGCAGCCCCGCGCGCGGGTCGCCGCCGGGCAGCTCCTCGCCGAAGTAGATGCCCTCCTTGCGGTCGGGCCGGCCGGCGGTCAGCTCACCACCGAGCGGGAAGTAGCCGCGCCAGGCCGGGCCGGCGTGCCGCATCGCGATCGCCATCTTCTCCGCCTCGGGCAGCGCGAAGAACTGCCGGGCCGCGTCGTCGAGCCGGGTCAACAGCTCATCGGGTACGCCGTGCCCGGCGACGTAGAAGAACCCGGTGTCCCGGCAGGCCGCCTCGATCTGTCTCGCCACCCCGTCGACGTCGTCTCCGCTGCGCAGCGGACCCACATCGATCACCGGGAGCCTCGTCTCCGTCATGCCCAGAGCCTAGGATCTCCGCATGACCCCGGAGGAGATCGGAGCGCGGCTCGTCGAGCTGGTCGCCGGTGAGCACTCCGTCTCCGGTGGCAACTCGCACGCCCGGTCGACCGTCGACGTGCCACCCGAGCGGTGGGCCGAGGCGGTCCGCGCCGCCCACGACGACGCCGAGTTGGCCTGCGACTTCTTCGACTGGCTCTCCGCGGTCGACGAGCTCGACGAGGGCTTCGCGGTGGTCGCCCACCTCTGGTCGACCACGCTCAACCACGGCCTGCTGCTGCGCACCCGGGTGCCGCGCGCCGAGCCGGTGGTCGACACGGTCGTGCCGATCTACCCGGGCGCGGCCTGGCACGAGCGCGAGACGCACGAGATGTTCGGCATCGACTTCGCCGGCCACGACGACCTGCGGCCGCTGCTGCTGCCGCCGGAGTTCGAGGGCCACCCGCTGCGCAAGGAGTTCGTGCTGGCCTCCCGGGTCGCCAAGGCCTGGCCGGGCGCCAAGGAGCCGGGCGAGAGCGAGGCCGGCACCACCAAGCGCGCGCCGATGCGCCCGCCGGGCGTCCCCGCTCCGGGTGAATGGGGGCCGGCCTGATGCCGCTCTGGCTCGAGGTCCTCGTCCGCGTGGTCGGCGTCGTCGCCGCGTTCCTGGTCCTCCCGCTGGTCGTCGGCCAGACCGAGCACAAGGTGATGGCACACATGCAGGGCCGGCTCGGCCCGATGTACGCCGGCGCCTACCACGGCTGGGCCCAGCTCATCGCCGACGGCATCAAGTTCGTGCAGAAGGAGGACATCACGCCGGCCGCCGCGGACCGGTCGGTGTTCCGGCTCGCCCCGCTCGTGGCCCTGGTGCCCTACCTGCTGGTGCTGCTGGTCGTGCCGCTCGGCCCCGGCGACCTGGTCGGCCAGAACCTCGACGTCGGCCTGTTCTTCGTGCTCGCCGTGCTGGGCGTCGGCGTGGTCGCGGTGCTGATGTCGGCGTGGGCCTCGGCCAACAAATACAGCCTGCTCGGCGGCCTGCGCGGGGCGGCGCAGCTGCTCGGCTACGAGCTGCCGATGGTGCTCGCCGCCGCCAGCGTCGCGATGGCGGCCGGCACCCTGAGCCTGACCGGCATCGTCGAGGCCTGGCGGCCCTGGTGGCTGCTCTGGCAGCTGCCGGCGCTGGTGGTGTTCTTCGTCGCCGGGCTGGCCGAGATCCGCCGCCCGCCGTTCGACATGCCGATCGCCGACTCCGAGCTGGTGTTCGGCTACATGACCGAATACACGGGCCTGCGCTTCGCGTTCTTCCTGCTCGCCGAATACGTGGGCATCGTGGTGATCGCGGCCCTGACCACGGTGCTGTTCCTCGGCGGCTGGAAGGGCCCGCTCGACGACCAGCTCGGCTGGCTGTGGACGCTGATCAAGATCTTCGCGGTGGCGTTCATCGTGATCTGGTTCCGGGTCGCCTACCCGCGGCTGCGCGAGGACCAGCTCCAGCGCCTGTGCTGGCTGGTGCTCGTGCCGGTGTCGCTGGGCCAGCTCGTGCTGACCGCCGCCGTCCGGGTGGCGCTGTGAGCCGCGACGCGGTCGTGCGGCGGCTCATCGCCGACGTCTGGAACGGCGCCGACGAGAACACCGCTTACGAGCTGATCGCGCCCGACTGCCCGGGTCTTGGCGCCAGCGGCCCGGCCGGCGTGCTCGCCTGGCACCAGGAACGCCGGGCGGCCTTCCCCGACCTCCGCTACAAGATCGTCGACCTGGTCGTCAGCGGCGACCGCGCGGCCGTGCACTGGCGTGCCGCCGGCACCCAGCTCGGCCAGTTCGGCCCGGTGCCGCCGACCGGCACGGTGGTCAGCTACTCCGGTGCCACCTTCCTGCGGTTCGACGCCGACGGGTTGATCGCCGACGTGTGGAGCGTCAACGAGCTCTTCCAGCTTCTTCAGCAGCTAGGTGTGGAAATGTTGCCCCCCGCTTAGTGACGCGGTGACCGTACGCGCGCGTTGCGTGGTTAAATGCCCGCATCGACACGCGTCTGGGTGCGTCGGTGCCCACACACAGCCTCCGGCGGCAGCATTCCGGGCCGCCGGACCGTCCGTGGTCCCGACCCGAGCCGATCTCGCTCGCCCCGGTGCCCGAGCCGCCCGCGCCGGAGCCGACCGCCAACCCGGCGGGCGTCGCGCTGGCCCGGGTCTACGCGCTGTTCCCGGCGGCGATCCGGCTCAGTTGCGGCATCGCGGTCGCCGTCGTCGCGCTCGCGGTGCGGGAGCCACCGGTCCAGGCGGTGCCGCTGGCGCTCGCGGTCGTCGTGCTGACGGCCTGGTCCTATGTGTTCTACCGGCAGACCGTCGACAATGGCATCCGGGCCCGGGTGGTGCTGATCGACGGCGCGCTGACCGCCGCCGCCTGCCTGTGCATGCGGGTGCTGGTCGCGCCGGACGTGCTGCCCGGCGGCGTGAGCTGGATCGCGGTCCTGGCCAGCACGTCGATCATCACCGCGCAGTTCGCCCTGCGCGTGGTGCATGGCGTGGCGTTCGGGTTCGTCGTCGCGGCGTCCTACTGCGTCGGTGCGATCATCGCCGACGAGTCGGGCGAGGCGATCAGCCACACGGTCCTGCTGGTCGTGCAGACGTTCCTCGCGGCCGGCCTGGTCTACGTCACGCGGCGCAGCGCCCGCGCCGCTGACGGGATCTTCACGGCCTACCAGCGGACCCACCGTGAGTCCGTGATCGCCCGGGCCGCTCGCGAGGCCGAGCGCAAGCAGAACCGCGACCTGCACGACACCGTGCTCTCCACGCTGACGATGGTCGGCCTCGGCGGTGTCGCCGGCCAGTCGCCGATGCTGCGCGCCCGGGCCTCGGCGGACCTGCGTACCCTGTTCGACCCGGCGCGCCGGCCGGTGCTCGACCCCGCGGCCAGGGTCTCCCTCGACGAGCGGCTGAGGCTGATCGTCGAGCGCTACGAAGGCTATCCGCTGACCGCGGCGCTGGAGCCCTGCCTCGTGCCGTCCACCGTCGCCGACGCGATCGCGGAGAGCGCCGACGCCGCGCTGTCCAATGTGGTGCGGCACGCCGAGGGCTCGGTGGCCTGGCTGCGCCTGCACCAGACCCGGGAGTCCGTCACGGTCGAGGTCATCGACGTCGGCCCGGGCTTCGACATAGCCGCCATCCCGCCGTACCGGTACGGCATCCGCGAGTCGATCATGGCTCGGATGGCGGCGGTCGACGGCAGCGCCCGGATCGACACCGCGCCCGGCAACGGCACGCGCATCCACCTGGAGTGGGTCGATGTCGGCTGAGCGACTACGCAGCGCCGGCGCGGCCGTGGTGGCCACCGCCGACCGGGGCGGCCGGATCGCCGCCGTCGTCATCGCGTTCGGCTGGCACCTCGCCGTCAACGTGCCGGGCATCGCCGGCGGCTGGACCGACTACCGCGTGCCCTGGGCCGCCGCGGCCGGCTGGGTGCTCTACGCCATGGTCGGCGTGCTAGCCACCGCGCGGCTGTTCCACGGCTTCGCGGTGCCGGTCGTCCCGCTGCTCGCGGTGCTGCTGATCGTCGACGTGCTGGTCATCGCCGTCACGCCCGACCGCGAGTTCTTCAACTCCCTCAACTGGGCCTGGGGCACGATCGGCTGGTTCGCGCTGCTGCTCGTCTACGACCGGGGCATCGGCGCGCTGATCGGAGTGCTCGTCGCCAACGCCGCCTTCGGCCTGGTCGGCGTCGTCGCCGCCAGCCCCGACGGCCAGGGCGCGGTCGACCTCAGCCGCTTCGTGATGTACATCTACGGCACCGGGGTCCTGCCGATCGCGCTCCACGCGGCGATGAGCGCCCTGCGCGAGACCGCCAGCAGCGCGGCGCTCAGCGAAGCCGCCCGCGCCGCGCTGGAGTCCGAGCGGCTCGGCGCGGCACACGCCCAGCAGGAGCGCCAGGAGCGGCTCGGCATCGTCTCCGAAGCCGCGGGCGCCCTCCTCGACGACCTCGCCACCGGGCGTGCGGACCCGGTCGACCCCGACGTGCAGCGATCCTGTGCGCTGGCCGCCGCGCGGCTCCGCCGCCTGATCGCCGAGTCCGACGACGTGCCCGACCCGCTCCTGCACGAGCTGCGCGCCTGCGTCGACGTGGCCGAGCGGCAGGGCGTGCCGGTCGACCTGATCGCGGTCGGCGAGCTGCCCGAGCTCGACGTCGCGATCCGGCGCCGGCTCGCCGAGCCGCTGGCCGCGACGCTGGCGACCGCGCGGGACTGGGCCCGGGTGACGGTGGTGGCGCAACCGGACGAGGTCGTGGTCAGCCTGACCACCCCGGCGACGGCGGGGCCGGCCAAGGAGGCGCACTCCTGGCCGATGAACGGCGTAGTGGACTACTGGTACGAGCGGGACGAGGAACTCTTATGGGCGCAGACACGATGGCGGGCGGCATGACGTACGGGACGGGGGACGCGCGGGTGGCCGTCGCGATCGTCGACGACCACCCCGTGGTGCTCGAGGGCGTCCGCTCGTGGCTCTCCGCCGACCCGCGGCTGGAGGTGGTCGCGACCGGCGACAACGTCGACGCGGTGCTGACCGCCGGCCCGGCCGACGTGATCCTGCTCGACCTGCGCCTGCACGGCCGGATGGTGGTCGACAAGGTAAGCGAGCTGAGCGCCGCCGGCCAGCGCGTCGTGGTCTACTCCGAGCACCACGAGTCGTCCACGATCCTCGCCGTGCTCGACGCGGGCGCGGTGGCGTTCCTCGCCAAGCACGAAGGGCGCGACCACTGCGTCGACACGGTGCTGGCCGCGGCGGCCGACCGGCCGTACGTGCCGCCGTCGCTGGCCGGCGCGATGGTCGGCGACCGGCGCAGCACCCGGCCGTCGCTGTCCGACAAGGAGCGGGAGGCGCTGCTGCTCTGGTTCCAGTCGATGTCGAAGGCGTCGGTGGCCAAGCGCATGCAGATCAGCGAGCACACCGTGAAGCAGTACGTGGACCGCGCGCGGATCAAGTACGCCCGGGCCGGTCGACCGGCGGCGACCAAGTCGGCGCTGCTCGCGCGGGCGATCGAGGACGGGCTGATCAGACCCGAGGAGATCGGGACGTACCGGTCATACGCGTCACCCGATCGGCCATCGGATTAACCCGCCGATCGACCGACCCCCGGTTGACTGTCATGACACTGCGTGCGCGCGAAGCCAACATGGTGACAGGTTCCTCACCCTGGAGGCCCCGCCCCGATGACCGCCACACCCTTCTTCATCCAGCCGTACCGGTTCGATGACCCGACGCCCGACGACACCAGCCCCGTGCTCGACCGCCAGCGCGCAGTCGTGCTCGAACCGGGCGAAGAGGTGCGCTGGCGCGGCCAGGTCACCGTCACCGGTTATCTGATCGGCGCGCCCGGCGGCCAGGCCGAGCGGCGCTGGACGCTGCCCCGGCCCGCCGACGTCACGATCACCGACCGCCGGCTGGCATACGTCTGCGACGACTGGGACCTCGCCCGCGTCGGCGCACCGCGGCACCGCACGATGGCCCCGTTCGGCCCGCCCCGGCCGCGCCGCCGGCCCGCCCTCGGTGGCGGCACCCGGGTGGCCACCGGCCAGATCCTCTGGCAGTGGCCCTGGCGGCTGCACCTGCTGCCCGCACCCGGCCCGCAGGGCGTGCTGATCGTCTGCGACTCGATGCGGTCCAACCGGCGCCCGGCCCTGATGCTCTCCGGCGGCGTCGCCGGCGACGGCCGGGAGCTGGCGCTCACGGTCCGCCGCTCGATCAGCCGGTTCCGCCTGACCAACCCCGACATCGTCGAGCTGTCGCCGCGCGACCGCGACGCGCTGCAGCTGCGGGCCGGCTCGGCCCTGCTGCTCGACGAGCTGACCGACCCGCAGCGTGGCGTCGCCCTGCCGGGCGGCCTGCCGGTCGAGTTCGTCAACCGCGACGACTACTACCACCCGGCCCCGGTCCAGGAACATTGGGGCCTCACAGGCGGCGGTCCCGCTTAAGGGTCTGTCGGGTGGATCAGGGCGGCACTCCGCCGGATCCAGACGGCGACCGGCCGCACGCGGAGGCCAGCCGGATACAACACCGGTATCCGACTGACCTCCGCGCACACCCGGACGCCGCCTGGACCTCGCCGGAGCACCACCCTGATCCACCCGACAGACCCAGACCGTCGGTCCCGAAACCCTCCCCGGCAAACAGGGCGCCTACTGGGCGCCCTGTTTGCGTTCGGCTGCACGGATTGAATCAAGACAACCACTCACGGCAGGATGTGAGTCATGGGTGTACCCGGGGTTGGGTTGGCGAAGGGGCTGGCCGTCACGTTGAAGACGATGACGCGCCGCTCGCACACCCACCAATACCCCGACCAGGCCCCCGACCTGCCGCCCCGGTCGCGCGGCGTGATCGCGCTGCTCACCGAGAACTGCACGGTGTGCATGTTGTGCGCCCGCGAGTGCCCCGACTGGTGCATCTACATCGACTCGCACAAGGAAGAGGTCGTCGTGCCCGGCGCGGCCCGCCCGCGCCAGCGCAACGTGCTCGACCGCTTCGACATCGACTTCTCACTGTGCATGTACTGCGGCATCTGCATCGAGGCGTGCCCGTTCGACGCGCTCTACTGGTCGCCCGAGTTCGAGTACGCCGAATACGACATCAAGAACCTGCTGCACGACAAGGAGCAGCTCGGCGAGTGGATGGCCACCGTGCCGGCACCGCCCGCGCACGACCCCAACGGCGAGCCGGCCAAGGAGGAGGCGACCGCGGCGAAGCGCGCCGGCGGTGGTGACGCCCCCGGTGCACCGCCGGCCCGACCGCCCAGGACGCCGAGGTGACCGGCGCCGACGTGCTGCTGCTGGCCCTCGGGGCGGTGGCAGTGGGCTCGGGCGTCCTCGTGGTGACCACGGACCAGCTCGTCCGGGCCGGCCTCTACCTCGTGGTCTGCCTCGGCGCCGTCGCCGGCCTCTACCTCGTGCTCACCGCCGAGCTGGTCGCCTGGGTGCAGGTGCTGATCTACGTCGGCGCGGTCGTCGTGCTGCTGCTGTTCGCGGTGATGCTGACCCGGGCGCCGATCGGCCGCTCGCCCGACCTCAACCGCCCCGGCCTGCCGGCCGTGCTGATCGGCGGTGGGGCCGGGCTCGGCCTGGCCGCGCTGTTCGCCGACGCCTTCCGCTGGTCGGCGGTCGAGCTGCCCGCGCCGGGCAACGCCGAGCGCATCGGCACCGAGCTGTTCCGCTCCTGGGTGCTGCCGTTCGAGGTGCTCTCGGTGCTGCTGCTCGCCGCGCTGGTGGGCGCGATCATCGTGTCCCGGCCGGACATCGGGAGCCGGCCATGAGACCCGTCATCCCGTACGTCATCGGGGCGCTGCTCTTCGGCGCCGGCGTCTACGGGGTGCTGCGGCGGCGCAACGCGGTGCTCGTGCTGATGGCGGTCGAGCTGATGCTCAACGCGGTCAACCTGATCCTGGTCACCGCCGACACCACCGTGCAGGCGACCCTGCCGCACGGCGGGCAGGTGTTCGCGCTGTTCGTCATCGTGCTCGCGGCCGCCGAGGTGGGCGTCGGCCTGGCCATCGTGCTGCAGCTCTACCGGCTGCGGGCCAGCGTCGCCGTCGACACGGTCCGGCTCGACGCGGCGCCGGCCAGTGAGCTGGACGAACCCAGGGTGGCTCCATGAGTCTGGATGTTCTTGGGCCACTGCTGCCCGTCGTACCCCTGGTGGCGGCCCTTTCGGGGTTTGTCCTGCCGCTGCGGTCCAAGGCCGCGGCGGCATATCTCGGCATCGCGGGCGCGGCCGGTGCCCTGGTCGTGGCGATCCTGCTGGCCGTGCGCGTCGACGAGCCGTTCGAGACCGTCGTCGACTGGGTCCGGATCGGCGACCTGACCGTCACCGCGGGCGTGCGGATCGACTCGGCGGCGGCGTTCGTCGCGGTCGCGGTCGGCGTGGTCGCGCTGGCGGTGCAGGTCTACTCGACCACCTACCTGCACGACGACGACCGTTATCCGCCGTACGCGGCCCAGGTCAGCCTCTTCACCGCCGCGATGCTGCTGGTCGTGGTCGCCGGCGACCTGATCCTGCTGCTGGTCGGCTGGGAGGTCATGGGCATCTGCTCGTACCTGCTGATCGGCCACGACCGGCGGCTGCCCGGGGCGCCCGCGGCGGCGGTGAAGGCGTTCCTGGTCACGCGGGTCGGTGACATCGGCTTCCTGCTCGGCATCGTGCTGCTGGGTGTCAACGCCGGCAGCTTCTGGATCACGCAGGTGCTGGCCGCGCTGCCCGGCCTGCCGGCCGCCACCGTTACCGCCGCGGCGCTGCTGCTGCTCGCCGGGGTCGCGGGCAAGAGCGCGCAGTTCCCGCTGCACACCTGGCTGCCGGACGCGATGGCGGGCCCGACGCCGATCTCCGCGCTGATCCACGCGGCCACGATGGTCGCGGCCGGCATCTACGTGGTGACCCGGCTCTACCCGGTGTTCGTGCTCGGCGACCCGGCGCTCGAGGTGCTCGGCGTCATGGCGGTCGTCACCGTGCTGATCGGCGCGTTCGCGGCGACCGCGCAGGACGACATCAAGCGGGTCCTCGCCTGGTCGACGGTGTCCCAGATCGGCTACATGGCGGCCGCGCTCGCGGTCGGCGCGCCCGGCGTCGCGCTGTTCCACCTGCTCACCCACGCCGCGTTCAAGGCGCTGCTGTTCCTCGGCGCCGGCTCGGTGATCCACGCGGTCGGCAGCAACTCGATGTCTGCGATGGGCGGGCTGCGCAGGCGCATGCCGGGCACGTTCTGGTCCATGACGATCGGGCTCGGCGCGCTGATCGGGCTGCCG
>NZ_JBFAIU010000282.1:0-10199 GCF_040654855.1 Asanoa sp. NPDC050611 | reverse complement strand
GCCTGCTCTACGTCGCGCTCACCACCACCGTCATCATGGCGACCGCTAACCACTACATCCTCGACGCGGTCGGCGGCGCCCTGGTCACGCTGGTCCGCACGTCACCGACCGCGATGTCGTCGAGCTTGCCCTCGACACCCGCCCAGACCACGACCGCCTCTTCCTCGACCGGGTACGGCGAGTAGTTGGGCTGCTTGAGCAACTCGACCAGGCGGGCGCCGCGCTCGAGCTGGGCGCGGGACGCGCGGTCGAGGTCCGACGCGAACGCGGCGAACGCCTCGAGCTCGCGGTACTGCGCCAGGTTGAGCCGCAGCGAGCCGGACACCTTACGCACCGGCTTCACCTGTGCGGCGCCACCGACCCGGGACACCGAGGTGCCGACGTTGATGGCCGGGCGTACGCCCTGGTTGAAGAGGTCGGGCTCGACGAAGATCTGGCCGTCGGTGATCGAGATGACGTTGGTCGGGATGAAGGCCGAGATGTCGTTGGCCTTCGTCTCGATGATCGGCAGGCCGGTCATCGAGCCGCCGCCCATCTCGTCGGAGAGCTTCGCGCAGCGCTCCAGCAGGCGGGAGTGCAGGTAGAAGACGTCACCGGGGTACGCCTCGCGGCCCGGCGGGCGGCGCAGCAGCAGCGACACGGCGCGGTAGGCCTCGGCCTGCTTCGACAGGTCGTCGAAGACGATCAGGACGTGCTTGCCGGCGTACATCCAGTGCTGGCCGATCGACGACCCGGTGTAGGGCGCGATGTACTTGAAGCCGGCCGGGTCGGACGCCGGGGCGGTGACGATGGTGGTGTACTCCATCGCGCCGGCCTCGTCGAGGATGCCCTTGATCGACGCCACGGTCGACGCCTTCTGGCCGATCGCGACGTAGATGCAGCGGACCTGCTTCTTGGGGTCGCCGGACGCCCAGTTGGCCTTCTGGTTGAGGATCGTGTCGAGCGCGATCGTGGTCTTGCCGGTCTTGCGGTCGCCGATGATCAGCTCACGCTGGCCACGGCCGATCGGGATCATCGCGTCGATCGCCTTGATGCCGGTCTGCAGCGGCTCGCTGACCGACTGGCGGGCCATGACGTTGGGCGCCTGGAGCTCGAGCTCGCGGAACCCTTCGTTCTCGATCTCGCCGAGGCCGTCGACGGGGTTGCCGAGCGCGTCGACCACGCGGCCGAGGAACTTGTCCCCGACCGGCACGGACAGGACGCGGCCGGTGCGCTTGACGCGCTGGCCCTCGTCGATGCCGGCGAAGTCGCCCAGGACCACGACGCCGATCTCGCGGGCGTCGAGGTTCAGCGCCACGCCGAGCGTGCCGTCCTCGAACTCCAGCAGCTCGTTGGCCATGGTCGAGGGCAGTCCCTCGACGTGTGCGATGCCGTCACCGGCGTCGGCGACGGTGCCGACCTCCTCGCGGGAGATGTCGGGCGTGTAGGAGGAGACGTAGCGCTCCAGGGCGCCGCGGATTTCCTCCGACGAGATGGTCAGCTCGGCCATCCTCTGCTTCCTCTATTCAGGCCCGGGTTACCGGTGCGGTGTCAGGATGTCAGTCAGCGGGGGTGTCAGCGCTCGGAAAGCGCCTTGCGGGTGTCGTTGAGCCGGCGAAGCACCGTGCCGTCGTAGAGGTCCGAGCCGACAAGCACGCTCATCCCGCCCAGCACCTGCGGATCGACCGTCTGCTTGACACTGACGTCTCGACCGTACAGTTGTGACAGCTTCGTGCCCAGCCGGCGCTCTTCCTCATCGGACAAAGGCGCCGCGACGGTGACATAAGCGACCTGGCGATCGCGCCGTTCAGCGGACATTTCTACCATGCGGGACAATGCCCCCTGGAACGAACGGCCGCCGAAGCCGCCCAGGGCCACCTCGACCAGCCGCAGCGTCACCGGCTTGGCCTTGCCCGCAAGCAGCGACGAGGCCAGCTCGGCCCGTTGCGCCGGCGGCGCCACCACGTCGGAGAGCGCACCGGACAGCTCCGGCGAACCGTCGACGACCTGCCCGAAGCGGAACAGCTCGTCCTCGACATCGGCGAGGTCGTCGGCGCGGTCGGCGCTGGCCAGCAGCGCGTCGACGCCCAGCCGCTCGGTCGCGTCGAGCAGCTCGGTCGCGGCCGACCAGCGACCGCCGGCCAGGGTGGTGGCCAGTTCGAGCGTCTCGTCACCGACCTTGCCGGCGAGCAGCGAGCGGATCAGCTCCGCCCGGTCCTCGCCGGGTCGCCCCGGGTCGGACAGCGCCCGCCGGAGCGTCGGCTGCCGGCGCAGCACGTCGGCCACCGACAGCAGCTCGTCGCCGACGGTCGCGACGTCGGCCGCCGGCGCCGAGGCCGCGTAGGAGTCCAGCCGCTCCGCGGTGGAGCGGTAGGACTCCCGGCTGACGCCCTGCATCAACGGCTCCCGGTCGACTCGAGCTCGGACAGGAACCGGTCGACGGTGCCACGGCGGCGCGCCTCGTCGGTGAGCGACTCACCGACGATCCGGCCGGCCAGGTCGACGGCCAGCGTGCCCACCTCGGCCCGCAGCTCGCGAACGATCTGCTGGCGCTCGGCGTTGAGCTGCTCGCGCCCGGCGGCGATGATCCGGTCGGACTCCTCGCGGGCCCGGGCCTGGATCTCCTGGCGGATCTCCTCGGCGTCGGCCCGCGCGTCGTCGCGGATCTTCGCCGCGTCGGTGCGTGCCTCGGCCAGCTGGGCCCGGTACTGCTCGAGCAGCTTGTTGGCCTCGGACTGAGCCTCCTCGGCCCGCTTGAGACCGCCCTCGATCGCGTCGACGCGCGCCTTGAAGGTCTCCTCCATGCGCGGGAAGACGAACTTCATCAGCACGAAGCAGAGCACCGCGAACGCGACGCCGCCAACCACGATCTCCTGCCAGAGCGGCAGAATCGGGCTGTGCTCGACCGCTGCGCTTAGGTACATGGAAACCTCCTGGGGTTGCGCAGGGTCAGCCGGCCCAGATGAAGCCGAACGCGATGCCGAACAGCGCGAGCGCCTCGACCACGGCGAAGCCGATCCAGACGAACGGCAGGGTCATGCGGGACGACTCGGGCTGACGGGCAGTCGACTGGATGTAGGACGCGAAGATCAGCCCGACGCCGATGCCCGGGCCGATGGCGGCGAGGCCATAACCGATAGCGGCGACGCTGCCCTCAACTGCGGCGATGTCCATTGCTGAGGTTCCTCCTGGTTATCACGCGTGACGTTCACGCGGGACGGACAACTGTTGGTGCGGGGGGGGTGGACCACGTATCCCGGAGGCCGGGATCAGTGCTCCTCCGAGACCGCGCCCTGGATGTAGCTCGCGGTCAACACGGTGAAGACGTAGGCCTGCAGGAAGATCACCAGCAGCTCGAGCAGCGTCAGCGCGATGGTCATCAACCAGGACAGCACCGAGATCGGCGCCAATGCGGTGTTCGCCTGCAGCATGGCGAACCCACCGAGGGTGAAGACGAGCAGCAGCATGTGCCCGGCGAACATGTTGGCGAACAACCGGACCGCGAGCGAGAACGGCCGCACCAGGAAGGTCGAGAAGAACTCGATCGGGATCAGGATCGGCAGTACGAACCACGGCGCCGGCGGAATGAGCGAGTTGCGCATGTACTTGCGGAACCCGAACTTCTTGATGCCGACGTAGTTGAAGAGCACGTAGCTGATCAGCGCCAGGAACGCCGGGAACGCGATGTGCGAGTTCGGCGAGATCTGGGCGATCGGGACGATGCTCCACAGGTTGTTGAAGACGATGAACAGCAGCAGCGTCGCCAGGTACGGCGCGAACCGCACACCGCGGGCGCCCAGCATCTCGATCGCGATGTTGTTGCGGACGAAGCCGTAAGTCGACTCCGCGATCCATTGCGCCTTGCCGGGAACCAGCTTGGGCTTCCGGTAGGCAAGCAGGAAGAAGACCAAGATGAGGGCGGTGCTGACCCACACCAGCGCCGTGATCTTGGTGAACCACAGCGAGTCGAGCCCGCCCCACGGCACGATCGAGGGCAGGTAGAAGTCGCCTACCTCAGGTGGAAACGGAACGTCGCTCTTGAGAGCGACCGCCTGTCCGATCACCGCGTCCCTTCCCTCATGAACTTCCGGGCCCCGGTGGTGGGGCCCCGATCCGCTTGATGACCAGGTAGATCCCGCCAGCGCATCCGATCACCACACCGATGCCGGTGATCACGCCGCCGGTATGCACCGAACGGTCAATCAGCCAGCCGATGACGCCCCACACCGCCATCCCACCAATGAGGTAGGACAGCGCGGTCCAGCCGAGGTCGGCCCCCGTCGCCGGCTGGGCGTCGGGGTCCTTGTCGGAGTGTTGCGAGGGTGGGTCACCGGCCATGACGCGGGAACCGTATCAGCCGGTAGAGGGAGGCGAAGATTCGACCCCCGCACGCTCATGCTGCGCGGGGGTGATGGGATGATGGATCTGCCTCTGCGCTCACGCTACTCCTCCGGCCCCCGCAGTGGGGTCACCCAAGGGTCGCGTTAACGGCGAAATCTTCGGGCGTGCACGGTCACGATCCACCAGATCTGGGTCGCTGTCCACGCCAACACGCCGGCCACGATGCCTACGGAGAGTGGCTTCAGCCCAGCCCAGCCGGTGGTCGCGACGACCAGCATCAGGCCACCCAGCACGCTCAGCTTGGCGACGTAAACGCCCATGCCGAACGGCATGACGAGCTTCGGGTCGAGCTTGTCGGCCCAGGCGATGGCCAGGGTGGACACCAGGTAGCTGGCGGTCGCGACGAGCACGCCCAGTGGCGCCGCGTAGGCGCCGACCCCGCCGGCGAACAGGCCGCCCAGGACGGCCGCGCCGGCGGTCATCACCGCGGCGGCGATCAGGATGGGCGGCAGGTGCCGCAGGCGCCAGTTGCGGTCCGACGCGGCGGCGGCCGGGTCGGCAGGGGTACGGGCAGAGGTCGTCGACATCGTGAAGCAGTCTACGTGCGCCCGGGCAGCTGCCCGGAACGTGCCGTTGATTCGGATACACCCGGGCAAACTCGGCACGTCCCGAAACTGACGACGAACTCTGGGTGACGATCCGGATACCGCGCGAGCCGGCGATCCGACCCGCATAGTGGGAGAGGTGAGGTGTCTCGTCACCGGCGCGACCGGTTACATCGGCGGCCGCCTGGTCCCGCGGCTGCTCGACGCCGGTCACGAGGTCCGCTGCCTGAGCCGGTCGCCGGAGAAGCTGCGCGACGTGCCCTGGGCCGACCGGGTCGAGGTGGCCAAGGGCGACCTGGGCGACCCCGGCTCGCTGCCGGCGGCCTTCGCGGGCGTCGACGTCGCCTACTTCCTGGTCCACTCGCTCGGCCGGCCCGACTTCGAGGACCTTGACCGGGCCAACGCCGAGGCGTTCGCCGGTGCCGCCCGGGACGCCGGCGTCGGGCGGGTCGTCTACCTCGGCGGCCCGGAGCCACCGCCCGGCGCCCGCAGTTCGGCCCACCTGCGCTCGCGCGCCGAGGTCGCACGGATCCTGCTGGAGGGCGGCACACCGACCGCCGTGCTGCGGGCCCCAGTGATCATCGGCTCGGGCTCGGCGTCGTTCGAGATGCTCCGCTACCTGACCGAGCGCCTGCCGGCGATGGTCACGCCGCGCTGGGTGCGCAACCGGATCCAGCCGATCGCCGTCCGCGACGTGCTGCACTACCTGATCGGTGCGGCCACGCTGCCGGCCGAGGTCAACCGCGGCTTCGACATCGCCGGGCCCGACGTGCTGACCTTCGCCGAGATGATGCAGCGGTACGCCGCCGTCGCGGGACTCCCCCGCCGGCTGATCGTGCCGGTCCGGCCGCTCACGCCGAAGCTCTCCTCGCTCTGGGTCGGCTTCGTGACCCCGGTGCCCAACTCGATCGCCCGCCCGCTGGTGGAGAGCCTGATCCACGAGGCGGTGGCGCACGAGCACGACATCGCGGCGTACGTGCCCGACCCGCCCGGGGGCCTGACCGGCTTCGACCGCGCGGTGCAGCTGGCCCTGTCCAAGATCCGCAACCTCGAGGTGGAGACCCGCTGGTCCGGTGCCGGCTCGCCGGCCGAGCCGCTGCCCACCGACCCGCAGTGGTCCGGCGGCAGCGTCTACACCGACGTCCGCGAGCGTGCGGTCGACGCCGACGCCGACATGCTGTGGCGGGTGATCGAGGGGGTCGGCGGCGAGAACGGCTGGTACTCGTTCCCGCTCGCCTGGTCGGTGCGCGGCTGGCTCGACCGGCTCGTCGGCGGCGTCGGGCTGCGCCGCGGCCGGCGCGACCCGCAGCGGCTCTACATCGGCGACGCGCTCGACTTCTGGCGCGTCGAGGAGATCGTCCCGGGTGACCTGCTGCGGCTGCGCGCCGAGATGCGGCTGCCGGGCCGCGCCTGGCTGGAGATGCGGGCCGAACCCGACGGCCCCGGGCGGTCCCGCTACCACCAGCGGGCGGTGTTCCTGCCGCACGGGCTGGCCGGGCACGCGTACTGGGCGGCGGTGTCGCCGTTCCACGCGCTGATCTTCGGCGGGATGGCCCGCAACATCGCCCGCGGGGCCGAGAACCCTAGCGCGCCAGGATCTCCCGTACCTGCGCCGCCGAGACCGGGCCTTCGCGGAGCACCTTCGGCGCCTCCGGACCGCTGAGCAGCACGAGCGTCGAGGCGAGCGTGTGCCGGATCGACGCGTGGTCGACCACCACCGGCACGTCCTCGCCGGCTTCCCACTCGAGCTCGGCCAGCACGTCCGCGTCGACGGGCCGGGACTCCGCACCGGACGGGTTGAGGCTGGTCGCGGTCACGGGCACGCCGGCCGCGGCGATCACCTGCAGCGTCGCCGGGTGGTCCGGCACGCGGATACCGACCGTGCCCTGGTGGGTCACCAGCCGGTCCGGCAGCTCGCTGGTCTGCTCGACGACCACGGTCAGCGGGCCGGGCGTGAACGCGCCGATCACCCTCCGGGCCTCGGGAGTCAGGTTCGCGTAGTGCGCGGCCATCTCGAGCGACGCGCACGCGATGTGCATCGGGTGGGCGAGGTCGCGTCGCTTGGCGCGGAACACCCGCAGCACCGCGGCCTCGATCGTCGCGGCGCCGGCCAGCATGTAGCCGGTCTCCGTCGGCAGCACGGCCAGCCCGCCACCGGCGAGCACGCCCGCGACCTCCTCGGCATCGGCGAGCCGCAACAGCCCGGACGGCGAACCCGGCGCCAGCCAGCGGGCGTTGACCATGTCTGTCCCCTCAGGACGGGATGAGCAGGCGGGCGAGCGGCACGAGGGTCTCCTCGATCTCGTCGGCCACCCGGCTGAACGTCTGGTCGCCGCGGCCCCACGGGTCGTCGAGGTCGTCGGCGGGCAGCGGCGCGGCTCCGCGGCGGGCGGCGTCGACCGCCTCGACCAGGGCCACGCCGCGGGCGTACACGGCGTCGGGGGTGAGCGTGCCGTCGGGCAGCCCGGCGGGGTCGATGACCGGCAGCAGGCGGCCGAACTCGCCGAGCACGAAGGTGCGCGGCCCGGCGTCCGGGCGCAGCGCGACCACGTAGTCCTGCTGGTCGGCCGTGGCCGTGAGGACCAGGTCGGCCGCGTCGATGTGCTCGGAGAGCAGCTTGCGGGCGGCGAAGCCGGCCGGGTCGCCGCCGCGGGCGCGCACCTGGCGGGCCGCCGGCGGGTTCATCTCCTCGCCGTCGTGCCAGCCGCCGGTGCCGGCGCTGTGGCTGTGCACCAGGGCGTCGACCTCGGGTGCGGCCGTTCCCGCCGGCACGCGCGCCAACCGCTGCCGGACCGCGAGGGCGAGCAGGCGCTCGGCCATCGGGGAACGGCAGATGTTGCCCATGCACACGTGCAGGACCGTGAACGGCGGCACGGTCACAGCTCCGGGCCGGCGATGCCGGGCACCACGTCGCGCAGCTTCTCGATCGGGATGCCGCCCTCACGCAGGAGGCGCGGCACGTCGCCGGTCACGTCCACCATGGTGCTGGGCACGGGGTCGGCGCTCGGCCCGGCCTCCAGGTAGACCCGGACGGCGTACTCGAGCTGCTCGCGGGCCTCCTCGGCGGTGGTGGGCGCGGGCTGGCCGGACTTGTTGGCGGAGAGCACCGCCATCGGGCCGGTCTCGCGCAGCACCTCGAGGGCCACGGGGTGCAGCGGCATCCGCACCGCGATCTGCCCGCCGGTCTCGCCGAGGTCCCACTGCAGCGTGGGCGAGTGCTCGATGATGATCGTCAGCGGCCCGGGCCAGAACGCCTCGACCAGGTCGCGGGCCGCCTGCGGCAGCGAGAAGACCAGGCCGTCGAGGGTGTGCCGGGAGCCGACCATCACCGGCGGCGCCGCCGACCGGTCGCGGCCCTTGGTGGTCTGCAGCTGCGACACCGCGTAGGGCGTGAAGGCGTCGGCGCCCAGCCCGTAGACCGTGTCGGTCGGGAACACCACCAGCTCACCGGACTTGACCGCCTCGATCGCGGCGGCGATCCCCCGGTCACGGTCGGCGATCGACCGGCAGTCATAGAGCATCACGAGGAGCCAGTCTGCCACGACGAGGTGTCCGGGTTGCGGCGGGCAGTGGTGAATCGAGGACGGCCGGTGAGATCCGCGTGCCGGGCGATCCGGTCAAACCCCCCGTGCACGCGCAAAAGGCCCGGAACCGCCTCGCCGTGCTCCTCGTCGTGCTCGATGGCCAGGGCACCGCCCGGTCGCAGCAGCTCGGCCGCCCGCTCGATCACCGGGCGCACCACCGCCAGCCCGTCGGGCCCGCCGAACACCGCGGTCGCCGGGTCGTACCGGCCGACCTCCGGCGGCACCGGCGTGTCCGCCGGGACGTAGGGCGGGTTGCTCAGCACCACGTCCACCCGGCCGCGCAGGTCGCGCAGCAGCTCCGGGTCCGTCACGTCGCCGGCCACGACCCGCGTGCCCGGTGCCAGCCCGGCCGCGTTGCGGCGCAGCCAGTCCAGGGCGGCCGGCGACTTCTCCACCGCGTACACCGTCGTGGTCGGCGCCTCGGTCGCCACCGACAACGCGATCGGACCGGGACCGGCGCACAGGTCGACTACCACCGCGGGTCCGGGCAGCGCGCGGGCGACGTCGATGCCCCAACCGGCGAGCAGCTCGGTCTCGGGCCGCGGCACGAAGGCGCCGGGACCCACCGCCAGCTCCAGGTGCCGGAAGGCGGCGGAGCCGGTGATGTACTGCAGCGGTTCGCGCGCGACGCGCCGCTCGACCAACCGCTCGTACGCGTCGGCCTGCTTTCGTTCCGCTTTGTCGATCAAGAGCAATCGGCCGCGCGACACGCCGAGAACGAACGCGAGAAGCAGCTCGGCGTCGTTTCGCGGTGATTCGACCCCCGCGGACGCCAACCTCGCCGTCGCATCGGCGATCATTGGTGCGACGCGGATCGTCGTCCCTTCGGTCGGCTGTTGTCGGCGGCCCGTCACTAGATAATCATTGACGTTCGACCACGCGACGGTTGCAGAAGGGGGTCACTCGGTGGGTTGGCTCGACCGGGTCCCCGACCAGGTTGACGCGTTGCGCCAGGCCCGCGGGCTGATGATGCAGAGCCGCTCGGCCGACGCCTGCCTGGTGCTCGACCACGTGCTGGAGACGACCACCGAGCCACAGACCAGGGCCGACGCGCTGGTCCAGCGGCTGTCGGCGGTCATCAACCTCGGCCGCAC
The DNA here is from genome assembly GCF_040654855.1 of Asanoa sp. NPDC050611. Taxonomy (NCBI): domain Bacteria; kingdom Bacillati; phylum Actinomycetota; class Actinomycetes; order Micromonosporales; family Micromonosporaceae; genus Asanoa; species Asanoa sp. NPDC050611. Next base: position 596 of record NZ_JBFAIU010000282.1, on the reverse strand, counting down.
CGCCGAATACTCGGGCGCGGTCGACGTCGCCCTCGAGTGCGCCCGCGAGGTCGGCGACCCCTACCTGCTCGGCCACGCCCACGCCCTGGCCGCGCTCGCCGCGCACCACCAGGGCGCCCTCGACCGCTGCGTCACCCACTTCGTGCAGAGCGCCAGCTTCCTGGGCCGCGTGGCGGACCCGGACGGCGACACCGCGTGGGGCTGGCACGACCTGGCGATGGCCTACTCCTACCTGAGCTTCCACGGGTACGCGCTCGGCGCGATCGAGCGCGCCCGGCAGATCGGCACCGCCGCGGGCCTGCCCGAGGAGCTGTTCGCCGCGCCCGGCATCCGCCTGCGCAACGCGGTCGCGCTCGACCACTCCGGCGACTCCGACGGCTGCCTGCGGGTCCTCCGCGACGTCGGCGCCGACCTGTGCCGCTTCCTCGACGCCGACGGTGGCGCCAAGCTGCGACCGTCCACGGTGACCGCGTACGGCTACGCGGCCGCCCGCCGCGGCGCCCTGGGCGAGGAGATCGACGGAGCCGTACCCGGTGACCGTCGTCGGGTCGGCCGAGGGGGAGGGGAGGGCCAACGGCGGCACCGCGTACGCGTGC
>NZ_JBFAIU010000281.1:0-10246 GCF_040654855.1 Asanoa sp. NPDC050611 | reverse complement strand
CAGCACCGCCACCGGCCTGCTTGGCCGCCTCACCCGCGCCACCACCGGCCTCGCGCGCCGCGTCACCCGCACCGCCACCGGCCTGCTTGGCCGCCTCGCCCGCGCCGCCGCCGGCCTCCTTCGCCGCCTCGCCCGCGCCGGCGCCAACCTGGCCCGTCGCCTCGCCGGCGCCTTCGCCAACCGACTTCGTCGCCTCGCCGGCTCCGCCGCCGACCTCCTTGACCGCGCCGCCCGCGCCGCCGCCGACGTCCTTGACCGCTTCGCCCGTGCCGCCGCCGACGTCGCGTACCGCGTCACCGGCGCCGCCGCCGACGTCCTTCACCGCCTCGCCCGCGCCGCCGCCCACGTCGCGGACCGCGTCACCGGCGCCGCCGCCGACGTCCTTGACCGCTCCGCCCGCGCCGCCGCCGATCTCCTTGACCGCCTCGCCGGCGCCCCGGCCCGTGTCGGTCACCGCCGACTCCACGCCGCGGCCCGCGCCCTCGAGTGCCTGGCCCGCGCCCTGCACCAACGGCGTGATGATCTCCGGGTGGTTGTCGATCGTGCCGAGCACGCTGTCGATGATGTGTGCGACGTTCTCCAGCCGGACCTTCAGCTGCGCCTGCGCGCCCACACCTTGGATCAGCAGGTGCACCTGGTCGATCGAGGCGTCCACGCCCACGTTGAGCTTCAGCAGGCTCAACACCTCGGCGTTCAGCGAGACCCGGGCCCGCAGGTTGGCCACGTTGATCTCGATCTTGTCCACCTCGAGCTGAGGCACGTCGAGGAAGACGTCCTCCTGGCTGCTGATGGCCGCCTCGCGGTGCCCGTTGCCACGCCCGTTCTGCTCGTGGCCGTTGGGCGAGGGCGGACCTGCCCCATTTTCTGCCATGATTTCAGCATTTCAGGGTGACCCCCCGGCGTACCCCGTTCAGCCCAGCTAGGGACGGGTGATGCGGACGGGGCGCGCGAAGAACGACTCCAGCACCACGATCGTCTCGGTGCTCCCCACGCCGTGCAGCCGCCGCAGCACGTCCTGCAGCTCCACCGTGCCCGCAGTCCGGATCTTGAGTAACAACGACGCCGTCCCGGCGATCACGTGCGCTTCCTCGATCTCCTCGATCGCGGCCAGCGCCGCACGGGTGTCCGCGTCGCCGACCCAGCGCTCGCTGCGGACCAGCACGAACGCCAGCACCGGCGTGCCGACCGCGGTCGGGTCGACCTCGATCGTGGTGCGCCGGATGACCCCCCGTTCGCGCAGCTTGCGTACCCGCTCATGGGTCGCCGCCGTTGACAACCCGGCGGCCGCCGCCAGTGCCGAGTAGGGCTGCGCGGCGTCACGCTGCAGCTCGGCGAGCAGAATCGCATCCGCCTGGTCCATTCGGTTCCCGACTTTCATCCGGCCTTCTCTTCAAACACCGAACAGGATACGGTACGGGCATGCTGACGCCATACGACGTTCGACGCGAGGTCGATCAGGTCCCGGCCCGCTTCGAGTCCCTCGACGAGCGGTTCGGCCGCACGGACGGCGACGCGTTCCTGGAGCGGCTGTTCGCCAACGGCCGCTGGACCGAGGGGCCGGCCTACTTCCCCGCCGGGCGCTACCTGGTGTTCAGCGACATCCCCAACGACCGCCTGCTGCGCTGGGACGAGACGACGGGCGCGGTCGGTGCGCTGCGGCAGCCGGCGGGCTACACCAACGGGCACACCGTCGACCGCGCGGGCCGGCTGATCAGCTGCGAGCAGGGCAACCGCCGGGTCACCCGCACCGAGCCCGACGGCACGATCACCGTGCTCGCCGAGCGGTGCCGCAACAAGCGCTTCAACAGCCCCAACGACGTGGTCGAGCGGGCCGACGGCACGGTCTGGTTCACCGACCCGAGCTACGGCATCACCAGCGACTACGAGGGCAACCAGGCCGAGCCCGAACAGGACGGTTGCCACGTCTACCGGGTCGACCCGGGCAGCGGCGAGGTGCGGACGGTCGCCGAGGACTTCGAGCGTCCCAACGGGCTGGCGTTCAGCGCCGACGAGCAGACGCTCTACATCGCCGACACGCGGCGCAAGCACATCCGCAGGTTCAGCGTCGCCGAGAGCACCAACCTGCAAGGCGGCGACGTCTTCGCCACCTGCGACAACGGCTCCTTCGACGGGCTGCGGGTCGACGCCAAGGGCCGGGTCTGGGCCGCCGCGCACGACGGCCTGCACTGCTTCTCCCCCGAGGGCGACCTGCTCGGCAAGCTGCTCGTGCCGGAGATCGTCAGCAACCTGACGTTCGGCGGCCCGCGGCTCAACCACCTGTTCATCACCGCGACCACGTCGGTCTACACGCTGCGGGTCAACTTCAACGGCGCGCGCTACCCCAGATAGCCGCGGGCCACCGGCGCCAGCAGCAGATAGGCCGCGGCCAGGCCGACCAGGCCCATCGCGGGCGCGATCAGCCAGCGCTCGACCGGGCCGCCGGCCCGGAACCGCATGAACCGCGGCGTGCCCACCGTGCGCCAGGTGCAGCCGCGCAGCCGGACCGGCCAGAACAGCGGGCTGCCCCAGTGGGTGAGCGAGTCGCCGAGCGAGTGGGCGAGCGTGCCCCAACCGGCTGCGAGCCCGACCCACCACCAGCTCGCGCCGGGCTCGGCGACCTCGCGCACGGCGATCGCGAACACCACGGCGGCGATCACGGACCCGAGCGCCGCGGTGTATTTGCGTGCCCGCTTGCCGCGCACCTGGCCCGGAATGAGCGCGTCGACGATCTCGGCGCGCGTGTTGGGCCGCAGCGCGGTGTGGGTCGCCAGCCAGACGGCGAAGCCGATGATGAAGATGCTCACCGAGACGCCCCAGAGCCGGCCGGCCAGTGCGGCCGCGGCGGTGATGCCGAGCGCGAACGGCACGGTGTGCGTGACCAGCCGGTGGCCGCCCTGACCGGGGCGGCGGTCGCAGTGGTCGCAGGTGGCCTTGCCGAACGCGGCGGCCGCGTCCGAGACGCCACGGGAGATCAGGCGCGTGATCGGGCCGAGCGTACGCGAGACGGTCGAGCTTGGATGGTCGATGTCCGGCAGGAGCGCGAACCCCGACGCCACCACGGCGCCGGCCACCACCGACACCGGCGCGACCGAATGTCCGGATGCGACGACCCCGGCGCAGCCACCCAACCAACCGACCGCTCCGGAGAGCGCGTGCGACTTGCCCATCATGGACCCCAGTATCAGCGGGCGCCGCCAGCCGACCCCGCCGCGACACACGTGAGAATGCCTCAGCCGCGTCCGGCCGCCCGCAACAGGTCGAGGGCGCCGCGGGCGGTGACCTCGTGCAGCTCGGCCACCGACTCCACCGAGGTCGCGGCCGCGTGTGGCGTCAGGATCGTGTCCGGCCGGCCGGCGAGCGGGTCGCCGGGCCGCGGCGGCTCGACCTCCCGCACGTCCAGCGCGGCGACCGCGACCCGGCCGCTGTCCAGCGCGGCGAGCAGGGCCGCCTCGTCGACGAGAGCGCCGCGCGACACGTTGACCAGGATCACGCCCGGTCTGGTCAGGGCGAGCCGCCGGGCGTCGATCAGGTGCCGGGTCCCCGGGGTCGCGGGGGCGCACAGCACGACGACGTCCGCGGTGGCGAGCAGCTCGTCCAGCTCGAGCAGCGGGGTCGGCGCGACCTGCGCCGCGCGCAGGAACGGGTCGTGCCCGACCGGCTCCAGCCCGATCCCCCGGGCCTTCGCGGCGACGAGGCGGCCGATCCGTCCCATGCCGACGATCCCCACGACGCGCCCGCGCAGCCGTCGCACCGGCGCGGTGACCGCGTCGCTGCCCGTCCAGCCCGCCCGGTCCAGCATCGGGATCCGCCGCCACGCGGCGAGCAGCAGCGCGATCGCGTGGTCGCTGACCTCCTCGGTGCAGTAGCCGGCAGCCGTCCGCAGCGGAATCCCGCGCTCGTGCAGGCTCGGGTCGACGTAGTCGGCGCCCGTGCTCGACGTCTGGACGCCGACGCACCGGGTCAGCGACGCCACCGCCCCGGCCGTGAACGGTCGCCGGCCGGTGACCACGACGACGTCGGCGCCGACGATCGCCGCCCGGGCATCGGCCTCGGAGGCCGGCACGAACAGCTCGGCGCCGCCCGCCGCCAGCAGCGCCCGCTCCTCGAGGTAGGTGAAGTGCGGCAACGGGTCGTAGACGACCACCCACGGCGTCATCTCACCCTCCGAGGTGCGTGAGCGGGCTGACGAACGGCGGCAGCTCGTCCTGCCGGTGACACGCGACGCCGTGGACCAGTTCCGGCCGCAGCGCGGCGCAGAGCGGCCGGGCGTGCGGGCAGCGCGTGCGGAAGGCGCACCCCGAGGGCGGGTCCAACGGGTCCGGCAGGTCGCCGGTCGCCAGCGGCCGGGTCCGCGCGCGCTCGGCCGCGACGTCGGGCACAGGAGCGGCCGAGAGCAGGGCCTGGGTGTACGGGTGCCGCGGCAGCGCGAACATCTCCTCCACGGCGCCCTGCTCGACGATCCGGCCCAGATACATCACGGCCACCCGGTCGGCCAGGTGCCGCACCACCGCGAGGTCGTGCGCGATGAACAGCATGGCGAGCCCCAACCGCTCCCGCAGGTCGAGCAGCAGCTGCAGGATCTGCGCCTGGATCGACACGTCCAGCGCGCTCACCGGCTCGTCGCAGACCAGCAGCTCCGGGTCGAGCACGAGGGCCCGCGCGATGCCGACCCGCTGCCGCTGCCCACCGCTGAGTGCGGCCGGGTACCGGTCCAGGAACCGGCTGCCGAGACCGACCAGGTCGAGGGTCTCCGCCACCTTCTCGCGGCGCGCCGCCGGGCTGCCGATCCCGTGCACCTTCAGCGGCCGTTCGACGATCTGCCGGACCGTACGCCGTGGGTCCAACGAGGACTGCGGGTCCTGGAACACCATCTGCAGCCGGCGCCGGGCCTGCCGCAGCGCCGTGCCGCGCAGCGTGCCCAGGTCGTCGCCGGCGAACCGCACCTCGCCGCCGGCCAGCGGCTCCAGCCGGAGCACGGCGCGGCCGAGCGAGCTCTTGCCGCAGCCGCTCTCACCGACCAGGGCGAGGATCTCGCCGCGCCCCACGGTGAGGTCGACCGAGTTGACGGCGGTGACGATGCCCGCGCGGGTCCGGTACGCCACCGTGGCCGCGCGCACGTCCAGCAGGTCGGTCATCCGGCACCTCCCAGGGCCAGCTCGGCGTGCCGCCAGCAGGCGACCAGCCGGCCACCGGCCGCGTCCAGCAACGGCGGGTCGGCGTCGCGGCAGCGGTCGACGACGTGCCCGCAGCGCGGCGCGAACGCACAACCGGCCGGCAGCGCGGTCGGGTCCGGCGGGGTGCCCGGGATCGCGGCGAACCGGACGCGGCTGGGTGCGTCGAGGCGCGGGACCGAGGCGAGCAGGCCGCGGCCGTACGGGTGCTTCGGCGCCCCGATCAGTTCCACCGCGGTGCCGCTCTCGACGACCCGGCCCGCGTACATGATGGCGACCCGGTCGGCCAGCCCCGCCACGACGCCGACGTCATGGCTGATCACCATCAGGCTGGTGCCGAGGTCGTCCCGGAGCCGGCGGAGCAGGTCCAGGATCTGCGCCTGCATGGTGACGTCGAGCGCGGTGGTCGGCTCGTCCGCGATGATCAGGCGCGGGTCGCAGCTGATCGCCATCGCGATCACCACCCGCTGCCGCATGCCGCCGCTGAACTGGTGCGGATAGTCCCGCAGCCGGCGCGCGGCCTGTGGGATGCCGACGAGGTCGAGCAGCTCGGCCGCGCGCACGGTGGCCGCCCGCCGGCGCAGGCCGAGATGGCGCTGCAGCCCCTCCTCGATCTGGCGGCCGACCGTCAGCACCGGGTTGAGCGCGGTCAGCGGGTCCTGGTAGACCATCGCGACCGCGCGACCGCGCAGCTCGTTGAGCTGCCTGCGCGGGCAGCGCAACAGGTCGACGCCCGCGAACTCGATCCGGCCACCGGTCACCGTGGCCTCCTCGGGGAGCAGCCCGAGCACCGAGAGGGCGGTGACGCTCTTGCCGGAGCCGCTCTCGCCGACCACCGCGAGCGTCTCCCCCGCGGCCACCTCGAGGCTCACGCCGCGCGCGGCCCGTACGCCGCCGGGAAACTCCACGGACAGGTCGGTGATGCGCAGCAGGGAGCTCATCGGCCCAGCCCTTTCCGGTCGAAGACCTGGCCGTAGAGGTTGACCGCCACCACGAACGACACCAGTGCCAGGCCCGGGAACAGGCTCGACCACCACGCCTCCGGTGTCTGCACCGCGGTGGACACCATGGCGCCCCACTCCGGGGTCGGCGGCTGCACGCCGAGGCCGAGGAAGCTCAGCGTCGCGCCGGCCAGCGTCGCGGTGCCCAGGTCGAGCACGGCGACGAGGGTGACCACGGGTGCCGCGTTCGGCAGCACGGTCTGCCACAGCACCTGGGCCGGGGACGCGCCGGTGGCCCGGTCGGCCAGCACGAACTCGCGCCGGCGCAGCGTGAGCACCTGGCCACGGGCGAGCCGGGCGTAGCGCGGCCACATCACCGCGGCGATCGCGATGACCGCGCTGCTGACGCTCGGGCCGAGGGCGGCCGCGATGGCCAGCGCGAGCACCAGCGCCGGCAGCGCGAACAGCAGGTCGGCCACGCGCATCACGGCCTCGTCGAGCCAGCCGCGGACGAACCCGGCCAGCGCGCCGAGCGGCACGCCGACCAGGGTCGCCAGCAGCACGATCGAGACGCCGATCGGCAGCGTGGCGCGGCCGCCTTGCAGCACCCGGCTGAACACGTCGCGACCGAGCTGGTCCGTGCCGAACAGGTGGGCGAGGCTGGGCCCCTGCAGGCGGTCGGCGGTCTGCTGGGCCAGTGGGTCGGCACTGAGCACCGTCGCCAGAACGGCGAGCAGGACCCAGAGGGCGATGATCGACAGCCCGGCCCACTGGCCCGGCGTGGTCGGGCGGAACAGCCGCAGGCCCGGCGCGGACTCGACCGGGCGCGTCATGACGCCTCCACCCGCGGGTCGGCGACCCCGTACAGGATGTCGACCAGCAGGTTCACCAGCACGTACGCGACGCCGATCACGAGCGTGCCGGCCATCACCGCCGGGAAGTCCAACTTGGTGGCCGCGTTGTACATGTAGCGCCCGACGCCCGGCCAGCCGGTGATGGTCTCCACCGTGATCGCGCCGGCGAACAGCTCGCCGAAGGTCAGGCCGACGAGGCTCAGCGTCGGGATCAGCGCGAACCGGAACGCGTGCCGGCCGACGATCACCCGGCCCGCCAGGCCCTTCCCGCGGGCGGTGCGCACGAAGTCGCCCCGCAGCGCGTCGACCATCGTGGAGCGCACCACCCGCGCGAAGAACGCGCCGTGGATGATCCCGAGAACCACGGCCGGCAGCACGAGGTGGTGCAGCACGTCGAGGGCGACCGCGGGACGGCCGGCGAGCAGGGCGTCGATCGTCATCAGCCCGGTGACCGTCGGCGGCGGGTCGAGGAACGGATCCAGCCGGCCCGGGCCGGCGACCCAGCCGAGCCGCAGGTAGAGGACCTGCAGGGCGACGAGGGCCAGCACGAACGGTGGCAGCGAGACGCCGAGCAGGGTGGCGCCGCCCGTGAGCCGGTCGAACAGCGACGAGCGGCGGGCCGCGGCGAGGATGCCCAGCGGGATGCCGACGAGCAGCGAGATCAGCAGCGCGGCGATGGCCAGCTCGAGCGTCGCCGGGAACGCGTCGGCGAGCTCGGCCGCCACGGGCCGGCTGGTGGAGATCGACGTGCCGAGGTCGCCGTGCAGCAGCCGGTCCAGGTAGATCCAGTACTGCTCCCAGATCGGGCGGTCGAGGCCGTACTTCGCGTTGAACGCGTCGACCGCCTGCTGGTTGTCGGCGCCGTTGTTGCCGAGGAAGGCGACGGCCGGGTCCGCCGGCAGGAACCGGCTGATCAGGAACATCAGCAGGGTCATGCCGAGCAGCAGGAAGGGCAGCGTGACCAGCCGGCGGACGATCGACCGGCGGCGGCCACCCCGGCGCCTGCGGCGGAGCGGGGGCCGGGTCCCGGCGACCTCCTCCTCCGGCGGCGCCGGGGTGACCACCTGGTCAGGCACGGGACAGCACCGTGACGTCCAGCAGCGTGACCTGGTTGGTGGCCTGGTCGAAACCCTTGATCCGGGCGTCGGCGGCGAACTTGTACGGCACCGACGCCAGGCCCACCCACGGCCCGTCGGTGTTCATCCCGGCGGCCACGTCGTGCCAGAGCTGGACCCGCTGGGTCTCGTCGGTCTGGGTCAGCGCCTGCTTGGCGGCCGCGGTGTACTTCGCACCGTCCCACCCCGCGTTCGCGCTCGTCCAACCCATCCGCAGCGCACGGGCTCCGTCGGGCAGGTACGGCACGATGTGCGACGGGTCCGGGAAGGCCGGGCCGTCGATCGTGAGGACCATCTTGCACTTGGCGGCCCGGTACTTGGTCAGGAAGGCCGAGTTCTCCTGTCCGTCGATCTTGACCTTGATGCCGATGTTCTGCAGGTCCGCCTGCACCTTCTGGGCGAGATCGAGCGCGGAGGGCTGGTGGTCGGTCGACGTGGTGGTGCACAGCTCGGTCTCGAACCCGCCGCCGACCCCGGCGCCGGCCATCAGCGCCTTCGCGCCCTCGAGGTCCTGCTTCGGCGCCTCCTCCTCGGCGACCCCGCCGGGGATGAACGGCGGGATCATCGCGTACCACTGCTGCAGCCCCTCGGCGAGCTGCCCGATGCCCTGGTAGTCCAGTGCCTTGTGGATGGCGGCCTGGACCTGCTGCTTGGCGAGGTTGGGGTCGTTCTTCGCGTCGCGGGTCATGCCGAGCAGGTACCAGGTGAGCCCGGGCGAGCCGGCGACCTGCAGCTTGGTCTCCGACCCGAGCGGCTGCAGCAGGCTGTTGCCGAGCGCCTGGGTCAGGTCGATCTCGCCGCGCTTGAGGGCCGCGAGCTGGGCGTCGGGCGTCGGCACGTCCTGCAGGATGATCTTTTCGAAGTACGCCGTCGGCCGCCACGCGGCCGCGTTCTTCACCATGACGAGGCGGGAACCGGCGTCCCACGACTCGATCTTGTAGGGCCCGGAGCCCGCGCTGTTGGCGGACAGCCAGTTGGTCGCGGTGTCCGTCTTGGCCGCGTCGGTCGCGTCGGTCGCGCCGTGCGCGGTCGCGGTCTCCTTGTCGAGCACGGAGAAGTGCCCGTCGACGAACTGGCGCAGGAACGAGACGTCCGGGCTCTTCAGCGTGACGACGACGGTGGCCGGGTCCGGCGCGGCGACGGTGTCGATCGGTCCGGCCAGGTAGGACGGTGGGCCGGCCAGGTTCTTCAGGCGTGTGAAGCTCCACCGCACGTCCTCGGCGGTGACGGTGCGCCCGGTGGCGAACTTGGCCGCGGGGTCGAGCGTGAAGGTGAACGTCTTCGCGTCGGGCGAGACGGTCCATTCCTTGGCGAGGTCGGGCACGACCTTCGCGTAGTCGGTGCCGGCGTAGGCGACGAGCGTGTCGTAGGCGGCCCGGTTCACCACGCGGTCGAGGCCGACGGCGCCGACGTGCGGGTCCCACGGGCCCTGCGACTTGAGGTTGACGCCGTAGACGAGGGTCTTGGACCGGGCGTCGCCGGCGGTGCCGGACCTGGTGTCGCTGCCGCAGCCGGCGGCGGCCAGGACGACGGTGGCGATGGCGAGGAGGGGTATCACACGGCGCATTGCTGCCCCCAAGGCGAGCGAGAGGAACAGAGAGCAAGACCGAGTCGAATGGAACTGCGTTTCACGTTGTGACCCGGGATCATTCGCCGCGCGGCGATGCTCTGTCAAGAGCCGGTTCTACACCGTCCACATAGGCAAGAGAACAGGTCGGCATCGATCCGGCCGAGCTGTTGACATGGAACGATGTCGTGCCTAGCTTCCGAATGAAACGTCGTTCCATCCGGGAGTGGCCGTGATCAGAACCCGCGCGGCCGTCCTCGAGGAGAGCGGCCGGACAACGCCGTACGCGCGCAGCCGCCCGTTGACCGTCGACGATCTGGACCTGTGCCCACCCGGTGCCGGCGAGGTGCTCGTGCGCGTCGCCGCGGCCGGGCTCTGCCATTCCGACCTGTCGGTCGTCGACGGCTCCCGGCCCCGACCCCTGCCGATGGTGCTCGGGCACGAGGCCGCCGGCGTCGTGGTCGAGGTCGGCCCGGGCGTACGCGACCTGGCCGTCGACGACCACGTGGTGTTCGCGTTCGTGCCCGCCTGCGGCGGCTGCCAGCCCTGCCAGTCCGGCCGGCCGGCGCTCTGCGAGCCGGGTGCCGCGGCCAACACC
>NZ_JBFAIU010000280.1:0-10248 GCF_040654855.1 Asanoa sp. NPDC050611 | reverse complement strand
GCTGACCGGCGATGTCGTCGAGGCGCAGGACGTCGTGCAGGAGGCGTTCGTGCGGGCCTGGCAGCGGTGGGCGACCGTCGGGCGCTACGACGTGCCCGCGATCTGGCCGCGCCCGGACGACCCGTCGTCGGCTTCCCGCATCGTCGCGGCGGCCGCGCGGGCCCTGGCGGCCCTGCCACCGACCGCACCGGACGCCGTCCGGGCGCGCCTGCTGGCCACGATCGCCGTCGAGTCACGCGGCACGGCCGCACCGCGCGCGGCAGCGGCGGCGGCCGAGGCGGAGCGCATCGCCCGCGACCTCGGCGACCACGCCCTGCTCGCGTTCGCGCTGAACGGCCGCTACATGCAGACGTTCCACCGCGCGGGCCTGTCACCGGAACGGGACCGCATCGGCACGGAACTGGTCGCGCTCGCGGACCGCCACGCCCTGCCCTCCTTCGAGATCCTCGGCCACCTGATCCGGCTGCAGTCGGCGTCGGCGATGGCCGACTTCGCGGCGGCGGACACGCACGCGACCGCCGCGGACCGCCTCGCCGACCGCCACGGCCGCCCACTGGTCACGGTCTTCACCACCTGGTACCGGGCGCTGCGCCTGGCCGCATCCGGCGGCGACGCGGCGGCCGCGTACCGGTCAGCGGCGACAACGCTGCAGGGCACGGGTATGCCGGGCGTCGAACAGGGCCTGCTCCCCTTGGCGCTGCTGTGCCTGCGGGTCTGGCACGACCAGCCGCTCGACTTCCCGGCGGACACGGACTGGGGCCCGTACGAGCCATGGGTCCGCCCGCTCCTGACGACCGACGCGGCGGCGCTGCGCCGAGCCCCGGACCCACCACCCGACCTCCTCCAGGAGGCCCTCTGGTGCCTCATCGGCCGAGCCGCCATCCGCGTCGGCGACCGCGACCAGATCAACCGGGCCCACGCCGCCCTGACCCCAGCCACGACCGAGCTGGCCGGCGCCGCCAGCGGCATGCTCACGGCGGGACCCGTCGCTCAGCACCTCGACCGGCTGGCGCGGTGAATGGCGATTCTTTTCGGCCCGCCCGAGCGATCCGCTCCACAAAATCGACGTGTACGATTAGCGCGCAAGTCCCTGACAAAGGAAGGCCGTTAGATGCAGGACTCCGATGCTTCGAGGTTGAAGTCCCTTGATCGCGCCCTCGATCTCATCGAGACCCTGGCCGGCCACCCGCACGGCGTATCGCTCACGATCGCGGCCAAGCAGCTGGGCATTCCGAAAAGCGGGGCTTTTCGGGTCCTCAACACCCTTGAGCAGCGCGGATACGTGGTTCAGGACCCACGCACGGAGCATTACGCATTGGGTCCGCGCTTTCTCTATCTCGCGTTGGCGGTCGAACGCGGATCCGACGTGCGCTCGGTCGCGACGCCGTTCCTGCGCGCCCTCCGCGACGAATTGAACGAGACGGTCTATCTGGCCGTCCCGGCCAATCGGATGATGGCCTACATCGATAAGTTCCCGAGCACCCGCTCATTGCAAATGTCGGCACAGGTCGGCGAGCACGCGATGCTGCATTGCACCGCACAGGGAAAGGCATATCTCGCGGCACTCGACGTCGCGCAGCGCAAGCAGATCGCGGAGAGCCTCGACTACGTGCGCCGCACCGAGCGGACGATCCAGACGCCCGACGAACTGCTCGCGGAGCTGGAGCGGGTGGCCCGCCGGGGCTACGCCGTCAACGACATCGAGAACGAGCCCGAGGTCCGCTGTGTCGGCGCGGCGGTCCGCGACCGGTCCGGCGCGCCGGTGGCGGGCGTCTCGGTCTCCGGCGCGGCGGCCAACATGAACCGCCAGCGCGTCGCACTGGTCGGCAAGCGGTGCCGGGAGGTCGCGGAGGAGATCTCCTCGGCACTCGGTGGCGGACGGGCATTGGGCTGACCTTCAGATCTGCACGCTGATGGTCTTGAGCTGGGTGAACTCGTTGAACGCGGCCGCGCCGCCGACCCGGCCGCGGCCTGACTGCGTGCCGGACCAGCCGCCGAACGGCAGGTGCAGCTCCCAGTAGTTGCTCTCGTCGTTGACCACGACGCTGCCGGACTCCAGTCGCTCGGCGAACCGGTGCGCCCGGCGCAGCGACTCCGTGAAGACGGCCGCCACGAGGCCGAACCGGCCGTTGTTGGCCAGCGCGAGGATCTCGTCGTCGTCGCCGAGCCGCACGACCGGCGCGATCGGCCCGAACGTCTCCTCGACGACCAGCGCCGCCCCGCGGTGCACGTCGTCCAGCACGGTCGGCTCCACCCACATGCCCGTCGGCGCACCGGGTCGCACGGCGCCGCCGGTGACCAGTCGTGCGCCCTTGGCCAGCGCGTCCTCGGTGTGCCGCAGCGTGGTCGCGGCGACCGCCGGAGTGTGTGTGACGCCCATCGTCGTCGCCGGGTCGAGCGGCGGGCCCAGCACCCGCCGGCCGGCCTCCGCGGCCAGGCCCGCCACCAGCTCGTCCGCCACCGACCGGGCGGCGAGGATGCGGCCGGCCGCGGAGCACACCTGTCCGGCGTTGGTGAACGCGGACGACGCGATGGCGGGGACGGCGGCGGTCAGGTCCGCGTCGTCCAGCACGATCACGGGGCCGTTGCCGCCGAGCTCGAGCAGGAGGTGCTTGTCCCAGGCGGCGCGCGCGACGGCCCGACCGGCCGCCGCTCCCCCGGTGAGCCCGACGGCGTCCACGCCCGGATGGGCCACGAGCGCGCCCGACGTCTCGACCGAGTCGGTCAACACCAGCTGCACCAGGCCGTCCGGGAGCCCGGCCGCCAGGATGAGCGAGAAGAGCCGGGTGGCGATGCGTGCGGTGGTCGGCGCCGGTTTCCACAGCACCGGCGAGCCGGTGGCGATCGCCGGGCCGAGGTACTCGATCGGAATGTTGAACGGGAAGTTCCACGGTGTCAGCACGGCCCACACTCCGCGCGGCTGCCGGATGACGGTGACCCGCTTGCGCGGGTCGGTGGGCAGCGGCGCGGCGACCGTGAGCCGGGCCGCCTCCTCCGCGGCCAGGTGGAAGCCGCGGACGCCGGCGGCGATCTCTCCGCGCGCCTCGGCCAGCGGCTTGCCGTGTTCGACGGCGAGCTCCTCCGCCAGGCTCTCGGCGCGGCCGGCGATCAGCTCGGCGACCGCGGTGCACCAGGCGACCCGATCGCGCAGCGGCGCCCAGCGCGTCTGTTGCCAAGCCTCGCGGGCGGCGGCGACCGCCCGGTCGAGGTCCGACCCGGTCGCGTTGGTCACCTGGGCCAGCGGCTCGCCGGTGGCCGGGCTGGCGACCAGGTAACCCGGTCCGTGCGGTGCCCAGCCGCCGGCCACGTACGAGCTGATCTCCTCGGTCACGGTGTCGCCTTCCTGATCCGCGCGTAGACGTCGGCGAGCCGGTCGGCGGCCGCCTCGAACAACCGGCGCCCGGCCTCGGCGTCCGCGTCCGAGGGCCGGCCGATCACACCGGTCGGGTTGATCGCCTCGAAGCGGCGGGCGACCTGGACGGCGCCCGTCGCATAGAGGTGCGGGTCGGGCCAGGACGGTGGCGTGCCGCCGGGCGGCACGGCGGAGCGGTCCACCGCCGCGGGCCACAGGTGCAGGATGAGCGAGGTCTCCAGCGCGCACGCGTGGCCGGTCGCCGTCGCCGGGTCCGGGAACAGCTCGGCGGCGACGTCCCCGACCAGCTCGAAGTACGACACCGCCCAGGCGGTGATGCCCTCGGCCAGCAGCTCCGCGAGGGCGACCTGGAGCGGCCCGCGGTTGCCGCCGTGGCCGTTGACGACGACCGATGTGTGGCCGTCGCGGTGCAGCGACCGGCAGACGTCGAGGACGACGTCGATGAAGACCCGGGGCCGCAGAGTGACCGTCCCCGGAAAGCCGGTGTGGTGCGCGGAGCAGCCGTACGGCAGCGCGCCCGCGACCAACGTGGCGCCGTCGATCGCGGCGGCCCGCAGTGCCACCGCCTCGGCCAGCCAGGAGTCGACGCCGACGGGCAGGTGGGGACCGTGCTGCTCCGTCGCACCGACCGGCAGCACGACCAGCGCCGGTGCGTCGCCGAGCCGCGGACTCGGCTGCCAGGCGTACCGTGCGGAGCCGGGGTCGAAGCTGACTCCCGTCATCCCGCGCTCCGCAGCGTGCGGGTGTAGACGCGGCGCAACACCGCGTCGGCGATCAGCGCGCCGATGATGATCACTCCCTTGTAGAGGTTGATCGCGGACGGGTCCACGCCGAGCACCTGCAGTGCGTTGGTGAGCAGGCTGATGATCAACGCACCGACGAGCACCCCGCCGACCGTGCCGCGCCCGCCGAAGATGCTCGTCCCGCCGATCACGGCGGCCGCGATCGCGTCCAGCAGCAGGCTGACCCCGCCGATGTTGGTCTGCACAAGGCCGATGCGCCCGATCAGCAGCAGCGCCGTGGCCCACACGAAAATGCCGCTGAGCAGGTAGAGGAGCACCTGCTGGCGGACCGGCGAGACGCCGCTGAGCACCGCCTTCTCGGCGTCGGAGCCGATCGCGTACGTGCGGAGCCCGAACCGGGTCTGCCGCATCAGGACCCACATCAGCCCGCCGATGGCGACGACGAGCAGCACCGGCACCGGAATGCCGGCGAGCTCCCGCCGGCCGAGGGCGTTGAGCACCGGGTCGTCGATCACCAGCAGTCCGCTCGTCGCGACGAACAGGGTGAGTCCCTGCACGACGGTCATCGTGCCGAGCGTCGCGATGAACGCCGGCAGCCGCAGCACGCCGACCAGCACGCCGTTGGCCAGGCCGATGCTCGCCGCGACGAGCAGGCCAAGCCCGGCCGCCCAGACCAGCGGCCGGTCCGCGACGAGCGCGTTCCCCACGACGACGGCCACCAGGGCGACGCTGAACCCGGTGGACAGGTCGATCCCGCCCGAGACCAGCACGACGAACGCGCCCAGGGCGAGCACGGCGATCGGCGTGGCCTGGAGCACCACGTTGCGCAGGTTGGCCGGGTCGGCGATCCGGCTCTCGACCGCCGCGAACACCGCGAAGAGCGCCACCAGCAGGAACACCGGCAAGAGCTCGACGAGCAGGCGCCGTCGGCGTTCGGCGGTCATCGGTCGACACCCCCTTCGACAGTCGTGGCCCGGGCATGGCCGAAGGCGAGGTCGCCGACCTGCTCCTCGGAGGCGCCGCGGGGCAGCTCGCCGGTGGTCCGACCCTCGTGCAGCACGACCACGCGGTCCGCGACCCCGAGCAGCTCGGGCAGCTCGCTGGAGACCAGCACGACCGCCAGTCCCTGCTGTTTCAGCTCGGCGATCAAAGCGTGTATCTCGGCCTTGGCGCCGACGTCGATGCCGCGGGTGGGTTCGTCGAGCAGCAGCAGCCTGGGTTCGGTCGCCAACCACCTGGCCAGCACCACCTTCTGCTGGTTGCCGCCGGACAGCAGGCGGACGGCCCGGCCGGGCAGCGGCGGGCGGACCGCCAAGCGCTCGATCCACTTCGCGGCCAGCGCGGCCGTCCGCCCCCGCCGTAGGAGACCCAGCCGCGTCCGGCCACGGATCCAGGCCAGCACCAGGTTGTCGTGCACGCTCATCAGCGGGACCGTGCCCTCATGGTGGCGGTCCTCGGGAACGTACGCGACGCCGAGCCGGCGGGCGGCGTTCGGGGATCCGGCCGACGACTCCGCGCCCACGATCCGGATCGAACCCGCGGTCGGCCTCGCGAGGCCGGCCACGCAGCGCAGCAGCTCGCTGCGCCCGGAGCCGACGAGACCGGCCAGGCCGACCACCTCACCGGCGTGCACCCGGAGGGTGGCGTCGACGAGCAGCCCGCCGTCCGCGAGGCCGGCGACGTCGAGCACGACCTCGCCCGGCTCCACGGGCACGTGCGGGAAGACGTTCTGGATCTGCCGGCCGACCATGAGCGTGATCAGCCGGTCCGGGTCGAGGTCGGCCATCCGCTCCTGGCTGACCAGGGCGCCATCGCGCAGGACCACCGCGCGGTCGGCCAGCGTGAACAGTTCCTCCATCCGGTGCGAGATGTAGAGGACCGCGACACCGCGGCCGGACAGCCGCTGGACGAGCGCGTACAGGTGCTCGCGTTCCTGGTTGGACAGCGCCGAGGTGGGCTCGTCCATGACGACCAGCCAGGCCTCGCCGAGCATCGCCTTCGCGACCTCGACCATCTGTCGCTCGGCGACGGTCAGGCCGGCCGCTGGGGCGTCGACGTCCAGCCGCAGGCCCAGCTCGTCGAGGACCCGCCGGGCCTCGCGCCGCATCGTGCCGCGGCGCAGCAGGCCGAACGCGCGCGGTTCCCGGCCCAGGAACAGGTTCTCCGCGACGGTGAGGTCCGGCACGAGGCTCAGGTGCTGGTGTATGACGCTGATGCCGGCGGCCTGGCTGTCGTTGTTGGACCGGAGCCGCACCGGCCGGCCGTCGAGCAGGACCCGGCCCTGGTCCGGCTCCAGGCCGCCGGCGAGCACCTTGACCAGGGTCGACTTGCCGGCGCCGTTCTCGCCGGCCAGCGCCACGACCTCACCGGCCCGGACGCTGAAGCTGACCCCGTCGAGCGCCCGCACGCCGGGGAACGACTTGCCGACGCCGTCCAGGGTGAGCTCACGGGTCACGGGAGCGGCCCGGGCGGCTCCGGCCGTCCAGCCGCGCCGCAGCCGCGCCAACAGGTCGGCGAGCTCGTCCCGCTGCGCGACCAGCACGGCCAGCAGGATCAGCACGCCGGTGACCACGTAGATGGTCTCCTGCGGCGCCTGCACGAACGAGAGTCCGGCCGAGATGACGCCGACGAGCAGCGCGCCCATCGCGGTGCCGGCGATGGTCCCCTTCCCGCCGGACAGGGCGGTGCCGCCGACGATCGCGGCCGTGATGGCGGCGAACTCGAGCCCGTTGCCGGCCAAGGGCTGCGCCGAGCCGAGCCGGCCGAGGGTGATCACGGCGCCGAGCCCGGCGAACGCGCCCGCCAGGACGTAGGTCGAGAGCTGGACCAACCGGGTGGGCACCAACGCGGCGCGGGCGGCGTCCGCGTTGCCGCCGACCGCGTATATCCAGCGGCCGTACACGGTGCCGCGCAGCAGCCACCACCAGCCGGCCATGCACACCACCGCGATGATGACCGACGTCGGCACCAGCCCGACGTAGCTGCCACCGGGGTAGAGCATGACGATGTCGGTCACCGGGATCGATGACGCGTCCGACCAGGCCACCGCGGCGCCGCGGCCGAGGGCCATGGTGCCGAGCGTCGCCATCAGCGGGCTGATGCCGAAGTAGCCGATCAGCACGCCGTTGAGCAGCCCGACGGTCGCGCCGACCAGGATCGTGACGACGATCGCGAGCACGGCCGGCACGCCGCGGTCGACGAGCTGTGCGCCGATGACGCCCGAGACCGCCAGCGTCGAACCGACCGAGATGTCGATGCCACGCGCGACGATCACCGCCGTCATCGCGAAGGCCACGATGGCCACGACGGCGACCTGCTGGCCGATGTCCAGGAAGCCGCCCACCGACAGGAAGCCGGGTCGCATGGCGGCGAAGACGACGACCGCGAGAATCGTGAACACCAGCAGCGGGCTGTACCGCAGCGCCTCGCCGACCTGGGTCAGCGCGGCGCCGCGGCGGCTCGGTGCGGCAGCGCCCTCCGGCATCAGCTGACGCGGCCCTTCGTGCCCTGGTTGAGCTTGTCCGGTGTGACGTTCGGGCCGAACTGCGTGGCGTAGTCCTGCGCCGCCTTGACCGCCTCCTCGGGCGGGATCGTCTCGATCTGCAGGCCCTTGCTCTTGAGGTCGGTCGCGGTCGCGGCGCTGGTGACGAAGAACGTCGGCAGGTAGAGCGACTTCGGGAACTGCTCGCCGCGGGCCAGTCGGGCACCGAGCGCGATGTTCCAGTAGCCGACCCGTTCGGCGCCGGTCAGCACGTCGATCAGCATCGTGCCCTTGTTGAGCAGGTCGTGCATCTCGAAGTCGCCGTCGTAGCCGACGGCCTTGATGTTCGCCCGGCCGCTGGTCTGCGCCACCGCCATGGCGGCGAGCAACGCGGGATCCGAGACGGCCGAGATCGCGTCCAGGTCGGGGTACTGGGCCATCAGCGTCTCGGCGACCGCCCGCCCCTTGGCCGCGTCCCAGTCCGTCGGCTGGATCGAGACGATCTGGATGCCGGGGAAGTCCTTCTTCATCGTCTCGACGAAGCCGGCCTCGCGACTGTCCGACACCGAGTTGCCGCGGGTGCCGATCAGCAGCGCGACCTTGCCCTTGCCGCCGAGCGCGGTGCCCAGGACCCGGGCCTGCATCGCCATGTTGTCGTAGTCGGGGTACAGCGTCTCGTAGACGTAGTCGCTCTCGATGTCGTTGGCCATCATCACCACCGGGATGCCGGCGGCCTCGGCCTTCTGCACGACGGGCAGGATGCCCTTGTCGTCGACGGCGTTGATCAGGATGACGTCGACCTTCTGCCGGATGAAGTTCTCGACGACGCCGATCTGCTTTTCCAGGTTGCCCTCGGCGGACTGCCAGATCGCCTGGACGCCGTAGTCCGCGGCCGCCTTCTCGCCGGCCTTCTGCATGTTGACGTAGAAGGGCGCGATCAGGTCGATCATCGAGACGCCGAGCTTGGCGCCGGCGCCCTGGCCGCCGGCGTCCGGGGAGCTGCTGCCACCGGGACGGCTGCCAGGACCGGAACACCCGACGAGCGCCGCGGCGCCGCCGGTCATGAGCAATGCCAACACATCTCTGCGACGCAAGACGTCCTCCTCGGAGAGGGTGCTACGAAGCGCTGGAGGTCACGTTGAGCGTGTGCTGTTCTGATATGCAGAACACTGTTCCGAATGATCATCGTAGCGACGCTCATCATGGTCCGCAACCATCGATCGCCGGCACTCTCTATGCAGCTCACGACCGCCGGGGCGGACGTGTTCCGGCCCGTGCCGGAACACGTCCGCGTGTCACGGCGTGGCGAGCGCCTCCGTCGGCGAGAGGCGGGCGGCGCGGATCGCCGGATACAGGCCCGCGATCCCCCCGATCAACACCGTCGCCGCCAGACCGCCCGCGGTGGCCCACACCGGGACCGTCGTCGGCCAGCCCTGGTAGTACGCGTACCCGGTGGTCACGATGATGCCCAGCAGCACCCCGCCCACGCCGCCCAGGGCCGACAGCAGCAGCGACTCCGCCAGGAACTGCGTGCGGATCTGGCCCCGCGTCGCGCCCAGCGAGCGGCGCAGGCCGATCTCCCCGCGGCGTTCCAGGACCGAGATGACCATCGTGTTGGCCACCCCGACGCCGCCGACCAGCAGGGCTACCGCGCCCAGGCCCAGCAGCAGGCCCGTGAAGGCCGCGCCCGCCGCGCGCTGGGCCGTCAGGGCGTCCGACGGGCGCGAGACGTCGACCTCGTTCGGGGCCTCCGGGTTCGCCGTCGGGCCGAGGACCGCGCGGACCGCCTCGACCTGGCTGTCCTCCGAGCGCGTGTAGACCGTCGTGGCGTGGCCGTCGAACCCGAACAGGCGCGACGCCACGGGCCAGCCCATGATGGCCGCGTTGTCCAGGTTCTCCGCCAGCGCGACCGGTGACAGGATCCCGACCACCACGAACTGCTCGCCGCCCACGACGATCGCGACGTCCGGGCCCGCGTGACCGATGCCCAGCCGGCGCGCGGCCGCGTCGCCGAGCACGACCGCCGGGTACTCCGCCGTCGCCTCGTTCAGCCACACTCCACTTCGGAGCGACGCGGACACCGTGGACAGCAGGTCGAGGCGCGCGGCGTACGTCGACAGGCCGTTGGTCTGTGCCTGCGGGATCCGATCGGTGCGGTAGACGCTCGCGCCGTCGACGACGCCGACCGCCGACGTCGACCGGACCGGGCCGATCCGCTCGATCATCGACTCGGCCGCCAGCGGCAGGCTCGCGTCCTCGCCGAAGATGGACTTGCCCGGCGTGACGGTCAGCAGGTTGGTGCCCAGCGCCGCCAGTGACCGGTCCAGGTCCGCGCGGGACGACGCCGAGATGCCGACCACCGCGATCATCGCCGCGATGCCGATCGCGATGCCCAGCGCGGACAGCAACGCCCGGGTCGGCCGGGTACGCAGGCCCACCGCACCCACCCGCACGACGTCGCGCGGGCGCAGCCGGGCCGCGGACAGCGTGGTCATGCGACCACCGCCCCGTCGCGCATCCGGACCTGGCGCGGCAGGCTCGCCGCGATCTCCCGGTCATGGGTGATCACGACGACCGTGGTGCCCGCCGCGTGCAGGTCGCGCAGCAGACCGAGCACGCCCACCTCACCACGCCGCACCGGAGCGGCAGCC
>NZ_JBFAIU010000279.1:0-10398 GCF_040654855.1 Asanoa sp. NPDC050611 | reverse complement strand
GGCCTGTTGGCCGAGGCGGCGCTTCTTACGTTCCCGGGGTCTAGCCGACGGTGGTCAGCTCGCGGTCCCGTCTTTTGTCGTGGGCGCTTTTGATGAGGCTCGCGACCGTCGCCACGGACAGGGTGCCGAGGATGACCGTCAGCGAGAGCCAGATCGGGATGTGCGGCGCCCAGCTGATGTGCTCGCCGCCGTTGAGGAACGGCAGGTTGTTGTCGGCCAGGGCCTCGAGCACCAGCTTCACGCCGATGAAGCCGAGCACGAACGCCAGGCCGATGTTGAGGTAGACCAGCCGGTCCAGTAGGCCGCCGAGCAGGAAGTACAGCTGGCGGAGACCCATCAGCGCGAACACGTTGGCGGTGAAGACCAGGTAGGGCTCCTTGGTCACACCGAAGATCGCGGGAATCGAGTCGAGCGCGAAGATCAGGTCGGTCGTGCCGATCGCGATCATGACGACGAGCATGGGCGTGAACAGCCGCTTGCCGGCGCTGTCGGTCGTCGTGATCTTCACACCGTCGAAGTCGCGGGAGAACGGCACGGCACGCCGTACCCACCGGATGACGATGTTCTCCTTGAAGTCCTCTTCTTCTGGTTCGCCCTGCCGCGCGAAGTTGATGGCGGTATAGACCAGGAACGCGCCGAAGATGTAGAAGACCCACGAGAACTGGCTGATCAGCGCGGACCCGGCGGCGATGAACGCGCCGCGCATCACCAGCGCCAGGATGATGCCGACGAGCAGCACTTCCTGTTGCAGATGCCGGGGCACCAGGAACCGCGACATGATGATCACGAAGACGAACAGGTTGTCGACCGACAGGCTGTATTCCGTGAGCCAGCCCGCGTAGAACTCGCCGGCGAACACACCGCCCGACGTCAGCCAGATGCCGAGGCCGAAGAGCAGCGCGAGACCGACGTAGATCGACACCCAGATGGTCGACTCTTTGATGCTGGGCTCGTGCGGACGACGTCCGATGATCAGCAGGTCCGCCAGCAGCACCGCGACCATCACCACGAGGGTGATGCCCCACACGAGTGGGGACACGTTCAAGTCAGGCGCGTTCAAATAGACCTCCGGCAGGCAGACCACATCGCCCGCGCGGCGACGTGCTGAGTCGTGACTGTCGGGAGGTCTCTTCCACCACCACGGCCTGGGTAGCCGGGTGACCGACGGTGCCGGGTCGACGCTCCGCTCACGCAGGGCGCCTTCCGTGTTGACGACAACGCCGCGGGGGAATACTCCCCTCCTCAGGCGCCATTCTCCCCCATCAGACCCGGTTTTGACACATCGATCACCGCGACTCGCCCGTGATCTGCTGCACCGTGACACACCGTGTACGCCGTCCTAGGATGTTATCGGTGCCTCAGCCGGATCATGGCAGGCTGTCGCGCATGATCCTCGAGGTTGCGCTGATCGATGTCCGCCCGGGCGAGGAGGAGGCGTTCGCCGCCGCCTACGGCAAGGCCCACCCGATCGTCCGGAGCACGCCGGGCTTCCGCTCGATCCGGATGACACGCGGGATCGAGTCACCGTCCCGGTTCGTGCTGCTGGTGGAGTGGGACTCGGTCGAGGCGCACCTGGAGAACTTCCGGGCGTCGGAGCGCTTCACGGAATGGCGCGCGCTGATCGGGCCGTACTTCGCCTCGCCGCCGGTGGTCGAGCACTTCACGGACGTGCCGACTGACTAATGCGGGGGTCGCGCTTCTCAGATCCGCTCGCACGACGGGACCGCCACGCCGGCCGCCTCACGGTCCGGTAGGGCCAGCCTGTTGTGTGGCCACGCCGCGGCCAGGAGCGGGACGGTGCCGACGTGTTCGGCCGACGCGGACCACCCGATCCAGCACCGCTGGCCGCCTGGGGATGGGCGCCGAGAACTACCGGCAGGGCGTTCCGCGAAGGCGGAGACCCGCTCGTTCGGGCCTGTCCAGACCTGGGGCCTGCTCGGCCGCCTCCAGCCCGCCACCGGGCGGCTGAGCGGTCAGACGCGGCCGCGCAGCCGGACGATGATGATGTCCTCGGACAGGCCCTCCAGATAGGCCGCCATATCCGCCCGCGTCCACGGCTGCGTCCGTCCGGCACGGTGTGGGCAGTCGTCGAGGCTTTCGCAGGATCCGTGCACCGGTGGATAGCCCAGCTCGACCCACCACCCGTCCAGCGTGAGAAGTTCGGACGGCCGGCGTGTCTCCTCGACCCTGCGGGCCACGTACTGCTCGCGGTCGAGTGAGAACCAGGGCAGGATCTCGGGCCACTGGCCGACCGCGCCGGCGGTGAAGAACAGCGCGTCGTGGAGGTGTCGCAGCAGGGGTTGCGCGCGGTACTGCCGCTCCGCTCGTCGCCGGCCTGGGTCAGGTGCGAACGGGATGCCGTCCGCGCCGACGACGACGGGCGGGCGAGGTAGCTGGTTCTCCGGCAAGGCCACGAAATGTTCCAGTGGCAGGGCTGCCGGCAGTTCCGCAGGTAGCCGGTGGAACAGGTCCCAGACCTGCGCCGCCGCGGCGGCCGCCTCGGCGCGCGGGCCGGCCAGGTCGAGAAGTCCGCGCGGGCCGCCCGCGCACATGCCGGGCAGGCTCGGTCGGGGTCCGTCGCGCCGATGCGCCTGGTCGTGAACGAGGCGGGGATCGTCCTCCTGACCCGGCAGGATCCGGAACCCATGGCCGTCGGACCCGCCCTCGACGGACCACCGGAACCACTGGTCCCGCTCGGGTGCGAAACCCTGCGCTGCCTCGAACGGCGCCATCGCCGTGTCGATCGCGGTGACGAGGTCCGCCGACGAATCGGGCGCGAGACACACGACGATGCTCAGCCCAGCCAACCGTTGTCCCCCCATAGCGATCCCAGGCGCCACCACTCCCGTTTCACGCGGCCCCGTGGGATGGCGAGCCCGGGTCGGCGGTTGGCGACAGGTCCAGGACGTGGTGCAGGGCCGGGCGGCCGGCGACGGTGATCTCGGCGGTCGGGCGGAAGCCGTTGCGGCGGAGGACCGTGCGCGAGCCCAGGTTTTCCAGGTGGGCCCCGGCGAAGAGCCGGTGCAGGCCGTACGCGGTGCGGGCCAGCTCGCAGATCTCGCCGACGGTTCTCGTCGCCAGGCCGCGGCCCGCCGCGTGTTCGGCCATCCGGAAGCCCAGGTCGGCCGTGCCGTCGGTGACGTCGATGAGGTTGAAGCGCCCGAGGACCGCGCCGTTGTCGTCGATCAGCAGGTGGAGATGGTGCAGGCCCGCCGCCTGTTCGGCGAGCAGTTCGGCGTGGCGCGCGGCGAACGTCGCGAAGTAGTCGTCGCCGCGGTCCGAGATGAAGCGCGCGAAGTACGCGCGGTTCTCGCGCTCGAACCGCAGCAGCTCGGTGGCGTGATCGGGGTCCAGGCGCTGCAGCGAGAGCATCGGGCCAGCCTAGAACGCGCGCGCGAGAAAGATCGACCTGTGGTTGGGTGGTCGGCGTGACGGAACGGGTGGCACTGGTGACCGGCATCAGCCGGCGGGTAGGTATCGGCGCCGCGGTTGCCCGGCGGCTCGCCGCCGGCGGGCACCGGCTGTTGTTGAGCGGGCTCCCGGCCTATGACGACGAGCAGCCCTACGGCGGCGATCCGGACGGCGTGGCGGCGATCATGGCGGGGTTGGGCGACCACCACTACTCCCCGGCCGACCTCTCCGACCCGGCCGCACCGGCCGCTCTGGTCCAGGGCGCGGTCGACCGCTACGGGCGGGTGGACACCCTGGTCGCCGTGCACACGTACTCGACCTCCA
This sequence comes from Asanoa sp. NPDC050611, assembly GCF_040654855.1. Taxonomy (NCBI): domain Bacteria; kingdom Bacillati; phylum Actinomycetota; class Actinomycetes; order Micromonosporales; family Micromonosporaceae; genus Asanoa; species Asanoa sp. NPDC050611. The sequence continues at coordinate 6,663 of NZ_JBFAIU010000279.1, read as the reverse complement.
ACACGTTCGGCGGCCTCGACGCCGCGGAGATCGACCGGCACATGGTCGTCAACGTCCGCGCGACGATGCTGCTCGTCGAGGCGTTCGCCGCGGCACACACCGCCGGCGCGGGGCGAGTCGTGCTGTTCTCCAGTGGCCAGCGTCTAGGGCCGATGACCGGCGAGCTGGCGTACGCCGTCAGCAAGGCCGCCGTGGAGAACCTGACCCGGCAGCTCGGCACGCTCCTGATGGCCCGCGGCATCACGATCAACTGCATCAACCCGGGCCCGACGGACACCGGCTGGGCCTCGCCCGCCGACCTGGCCGCCGTGGCGCAGCTTTTCCCGACCGGCCGGTGGGGCACACCGGACGACGCCGCCCGCCTGGTCGACTGGCTCTGCTCCCCGGATGCCTCCTGGGTCACCGGACAGGTCATCGATTCCGAGGGCGGCTTCAACCGCTACGCGTAGAACCCCAGGAGACGAGGCGCGGCCCTTCGAGCAATCGGCGCCGTACAACGCGCTGACCTGCGAGTGGCTCGGCCGCATGCCGACCGGGACCGGTCAGGCCGACATGGCCGGAGCGGGCAGGCGCGTCGGGGTCGAGCCGGAGAACGCCCGGAAGTCGCGGATCAGGTGGGCCTGGTCGTAGTAGCCGGCGTCCGCGGCGATCGCCGCCCAGCCGTCGGCGCCCGCGCGCCCGGACTGCCGGCGCGCCCGCTCGAACCGGACCAGCCGGGCGAGCACCTTCGGCGGCAGGCCGAGCTCCCGGCGGAAGACCGCGCCCAGGTGTCGGCGGCTCCAGCCCGCTTCCGCGGCGAGCGCCTCGACCGGGACCGCTCCCCCGGTCTGCCGCAGCCGCTGCCAGGCGCCGGACAACCGCGGGTCGGGCTCCGGCGTCGCCGCCAGGCGGGCGCCGAACACCCGGTCGAGCAGGGCGAAGCGGGCCTCCCAGCCGGAGGCGGCGGCGAGCCGCGCCGGCAGCGCGCGGACGTCGCGCAGGGTGCCGCCGTCGAGCTGGTCGACCGCCACCACCTGGTCGGCCACCTCGCCGAACGGCCGGCCCAGGATGCGGGCCGCGACCAGCGGGTCGAGCATCACCTGGATGCCCTCCGCCACCCCGGGCGCGTTGACCGTGTCGACGTAGCTGCCGGACAGGCCCGCCGCGAAGGACGTGACCGCGGTGGCGCCGCCGGCGGCGCCGCGGGGGTCGTGGACGTCGAGCGCCGCGCCCCACCCGATCACGAGGACGCACCGCGAGACCGCGACTTCGCGGCGGACGAGCGGTGCCGCGACCCGTTCGGCGTAGCCGACGTACGGGCCCACGGCCCGCCGAAGCGCCGGTGCCGGCGCGACGACGGTGTAGTCGATCACTTGACTCCGGCCACGTCCATGCCCCTCAGCTCCTTCTTGAGCTCGTGGACCTCGTCGCGGATGCGGGCGGCCAGCTCGAACTGCAGCTCCCGGGCCGCGGCCAGCATCTGGTCGTTGAGGTCCTGGATGAGCTGGGCCAGGTCGTGCCGGGCCATGCCCTCGGTCGACGTGCGCGACGCCGCCTTGCCCTTGGAGCGCGTCTCCGGGACCGGGCCCTTGCCGCGCGACATCTGGCGGCCCCCACCGCCGACGATCGCTCCCCCAGGGCCGTGGCCGCCGAGGGCGCCCTCGGTGTCTTCCGCCTCGCGGTAGATGTCGTCGAGGATGTCGTGGATCTTCTTGCGGAGCGGCTCCGGCGAGATGCCGTTGGCCTCGTTGTGTGCCACCTGCTTCGCGCGCCGGCGGTTGGTCTCGTCGATCGCCTCGGCCATCGACGGGGTGACCTTGTCGGCATACATGTGGACCTGGCCGGACACGTTTCGGGCGGCACGGCCGATGGTCTGCACGAGCGAGCGACCGCTGCGCAGGAAGCCCTCCTTGTCGGCGTCGAGGATCGACACCAGCGACACCTCGGGCAGGTCGAGACCCTCACGCAGCAGGTTGATGCCGACCAGCACGTCGTAGTCGCCCTTGCGCAGCTCGCGCAGCAGCTCGACCCGGCGCAGCGTGTCGACCTCGGAGTGCAGGTAGCGCACCCTTATGCCGTGCTCCAGCAGGTAGTCGGTCAGGTCCTCGGCCATCTTCTTGGTCAGCGTGGTGACCAGGACCCGCTCGTCCTTGTCGGTGCGTAGCCGGATCTCGTGCATCAGGTCGTCGATCTGGCCCTTGGTCGGCTTGACCACCACCTCGGGGTCGACCAGGCCGGTCGGCCGGATCACCTGCTCGACGAACTCGCCGCCGGCCTCGCGCATCTCCCACGGGCCCGGCGTCGCGGACAGGAAGACCATCTGGCCGACCCGCTCGAGCACCTCGTCGAACCGCAGCGGGCGGTTGTCGGCCGCGCTGGGCAGCCGGAAGCCGTGCTCGATCAGGAGCCGCTTGCGCGACGCGTCGCCCTCGTACATGCCGCCGATCTGGGGCACCGTCACGTGCGACTCGTCGATCACGGTGACGAAGTCGTCGGGGAAGTAGTCGAGCAGGCAGAACGGCGGGTCGCCGTAGGTGCGGCCGTCGATGTGCATCGAGTAGTTCTCGATGCCCGAGCAGAACCCGACCTGCCGCATCATCTCGATGTCGTAGGTGGTGCGCATCCGTAGGCGCTGTGCCTCGAGGAGCTTGTTCTGCCCCTCCAGCTCGCCCAGCCGCTGCTCGAGCTCGGCCTCGATGCCGCGGATCGCCCGGTCCATCCGCTCGGCGCCCGCCGCGTAGTGGGACGCCGGGAAGATGAACAGGTCGTCGACCTCGCGGATCACGTCGCCGGTCAGCGGGTGCAGGTAATAGAGCTTCTCGATCTCGTCGCCCCACAGCTCGACCCGGACGGCCAGCTCCTCGTAGGCCGGGATGATCTCGAGGGTGTCGCCCCGGACCCGGAACGTGCCGCGGGTGAACGACATGTCGTTGCGCGTGTACTGGATGTCGACCAGCCGCCGCAGGACCTGGTCGCGGTCGACCTCGGCACCGACCTTGAGCCGGACCGCCTGGTCGAGGTATTCGGACGGGGTGCCCAGGCCGTAGATCGCCGAGACGGTCGCGACCACCACCACATCGCGTCGGGTCAGCAGCGACATCGTCGCCGAGTGCCGTAGTCGCTCGACCTCCTCGTTGATCGAGGAGTCCTTCTCGATGTAGGTGTCGGTCTGCGGGATGTAGGCCTCGGGCTGGTAGTAGTCGTAGTAGGAGACGAAGTATTCGACGGCGTTGTTGGGCAGCAGCTCGCGGAACTCCTTGGCGAGCTGGGCGCAGAGCGTCTTGTTGGGCGCCAGCACCAGCGCCGGCCGCTGGAGGCGCTCGATCAGCCACGCGGTGGTCGCGCTCTTGCCCGTGCCGGTGGCTCCGAGGAGCACCGAGTGCCGGTCACCCTGCCGCACTCGGCGCTCAAGCTCGTCGATGGCCGCCGGCTGGTCGCCGGCGGGCTTGAACTCGCTGACGACCTCGAACCGGCCGTCGGTGCGGGGGATGTTCAGGGTCATGCCTGTAAAACTACGTCGGGGGTACGACATCTTCCCGATCGCCGACGGACGGTGCGTGATCGGCTTCGATATTGTCATTGTGTGCGATAGGTCACCGCGATACCGTTTGAGCGTAGGCCGCTCGCGGCGGCCGACCGGGAGCAATGACCGGGCCTCCACACCGGCCGGTCGTCCCCGGCGCTGTGGTTGCAGCCCCGGCACATCGTCCGGCGTGCGCACCCGACGCGGTCGCGCGATGCGCAGACCGGCCGCCGCGAGCGCCCTGAGCCACCTCCGGGGCACCGCGCGCTTCCACACGTCACCTCTGCCACGATCGGCCGTTCAACCACGCGTGACCCTTTCTCGTCGTCCCGCGGAAAAGCGGCGCATCGTCGCGTTGGTCGTGCTCTCCTGCCTCTCCCTCGGCTCGGTCGCCGGGCTGGTGGGCGGGCTGGTCTCCTGCGCACCGGAGGAACCCGCGGCGCAGGCCCGCCCGCTGTCCGCGGCCGAGGCGCAGCGCCTGGCCGAGATGCGGGTGACCAACTTCCGCGACGAGCGCACCGGCATCAACGCCACGTGGGGCGACGGCGCCACGCAGGTGAAGGTGGCCGGCTGGGTCGACTGGAAGAAGGCGCTGGCCTACCTGCGGGTCGGCGGCCCCGGCGCCGGTGACCAGCGCGGCCTGCTGCAGGCCGTACCCGGCGTGGTGGCGAACCGGCCCGCGACGGCCGGTGAGGCCGCCGCGGAGGCCGAGGCACCGCGGCCGAGCGACGCCACGAAGCCGGCGCCTCCGGTGGCCGAGCCGCCCGCGGACCCGCCGGCGGACGGCTGGCGGTTGCGCACCTGGACACCCACGGGGCAGAAGGCGACCCCGCTGGACACGTTCCTGTCGTTGGTGTTCCTGATCGCGAGCACCAAGCCGGACCAGGCGGACCTGCTGGCGAAGACCGACGCGCGCTGGGTGGGTCAGGACCGCATCGGGGGTACGGCGGTCGACGTGCTGCTCGGCCCCGCGGTCCCGCCGCAGCCGCTGCCCACCGTGAAACCGCGACCCACGCCGAGCGCGACCGCGTCCGTGCAACCCGAGCGCGCCCCGTCGAACAGCGCGAGCCCCAGCCCGAGCCGCACCGCTCCCCCGACCGCCCTCAACGAACTGGGGGGCGCCGTCCGCTACTGGCTGGACACCAGCGCACCCAAGCTGCGCCGCTTCGAGGCCCTCCTGCCCGGCAACCTCTCGTTGCGCGTCGACCTGGACCGCGCCGAGCGCCCTGAGGTCAACGCCCTCGCGGCGTTCGGCGGCGACACGATCGCGCCGCGCAAGCCGACCAAGACCGAGTCCGCGCTGCTGGCGAAGATGCGCGAGCGCAACTACGAGCGCGGCGGGGCGAAGATCACGGTCAGCGTGCCGACGGTGCCGGTGGCCGACCTGCGCGGCGGCGGCTGGCTGGACTGGCGCGCGGCGGTCGGCTACCTGGCCGTGTACGACACCCGCAAGGCGACCGACGTCGCGGTGCTGCGGCCCAGCGTCGAGGGGATGTCGTTCCAGACGAAGGCCGGGAAGAAGATGGACACACCGCCGATTCCCCCGCCGTACGACGGATGGACCTTCCAGTCCTGGACCGAGCGCACCGATGCCCACGGCGGGCTCGACATCGACCTGCTGCTGGGCGAGGCGATCGCGGCGGCCGCGCCGGGGCGGGACACCGCGAGCTTCTTCGAGGACAGCGCGTCGTTCCTGCGCAAGGACACCGTCGACGGGGACCCGGTGACCGTCTTCGAGATCGCCAAGGCCGCCGAGCAGGGCATCATCGGCCGCGGGCAGGCCCGCATGCGCTACTGGGTGGACAAGAGCGGCGCGCTGCGGCGGCTGGAGGCGCGTACCCGATCAGGCACGTTCGCCCAACTCGACCTCGCTGACGGCGAGGTGCCCAGCCTGCCGACGGGCCAGTTGGGTTAGGCCTGCCAGCCGGTCCGCGCCGCCCAGGCGTCGGCGCGGGCGTAGAGGTCGTCGAAGAACGGCTCCTTGGCGTCGATGTAGTCGCCGATCGGCCGGCCCGCGTTGGCGCGCTTCACGCTGGTGTACGCGTCGCGGTCAGCGGCGTCGGCGCGCAGGTGGTCGCGGAGCAACAGGGCCGTCCGCCAGCCCGGCGACCCGGCCGCCCGCAGGTGCAGGTTGACCCGGCGGCCCGGGTCGGCGTTGGCGTGCATCCGCTTCTCCCACGGCCCGGCGTCCGGCGGCTTGGGCCGGTCCTGGTAGACGCCGGGCTTGCGCGGGAAGCCCGCCGCGGTCAGGGTGTCGGCCAGCCCGTCGGCCTCGGCCATCGAGTCGACGGTCAGCATGATGTCGATGACGTCCTTGGCGGCCAGGCCGGGCACCGCGGTCGAGCCGATGTGGTCGATCCGGTGCGGGCCGACGCGGTGGACAACCCGGGCGGCCAGCCGCTCGTACTGCGCGGCCCAGGTCGGGTCGTAGTCGACCAGGGTGGCCAGCGGGTCCTTGTCGGCCCAGCGGGCGGTGCGGACGTTGCGCTCGAACGGGACCAACCGGTCGGTCCAGAGCGCGTCGACGGCCGCTTCGAGGGCGCTCGGCGGGCCGCTGTTGTCCAGGACGACGTCGGCGGCCGCGCGCCGGGTCGCGTCGTCGATCTGCGCCGCGATCCGGGCGGTCGCGTCGTCGGTGGTCATCCCGCGGGCGTGGACCAGCCGCTCGACCCGCAGATGAGGCGCCGCGTCGACGACCACCACCAGGTGGTACGCGGGTGCTAGGCCGGTCTCGACCAGCAGCGGCACGTCGTTGACCACGATCGCGTCGGCGGGCGCCGCGTCGGACAGCTCGGCGCTGCGGGCGCGGATCAGCGGGTGCAGGATGCCCTCGAGGCGCTTGCGGGCGGTCGGGTCGGCGAACACGACGCGGCCGAGCGCGGGCCGGTCGAGGGCACCGTCGGCGCCGCGCACCACGGGCCCGAACGCCGCGACGACCTCGGCGAGCCCGGGCGTGCCGGGCTCGACCACCTCGCGGGCCAGCCGGTCGGAGTCGATCACCACCGCGCCGTTGGCCGCGAACCGCGTCGCCGCCGCGCTCTTGCCGGCCCCGATCCCACCGGTCAACCCCACACGCAACACGTGCACGAGGCTACGTGATCGCAACTCGTTGACGCCCTGGCGCGAGCGCGGGTCGTTCCGGCAGGCGCGGCAGTAGTCGC
>NZ_JBFAIU010000278.1:0-10411 GCF_040654855.1 Asanoa sp. NPDC050611 | reverse complement strand
ACCGGTAGGCTCGGCGCATGTCACCGGGGGCCGCACTTGGGGTCGATTTCGGGACCTCGCACACGGTGGCCGTGGTGCGCTGGCCCGACGGTCGCCCGGTGCCACCGGTGCGTTGGCGCCGAGGTAGCCGACCAGCGCGTCGACGTCGAAGCCGGGCGCCGTGGTGCGGTTGGTGCCCGCGGTGAGGTTGGTGAAGCCGTCACCACCGTTGGCGAGGAAGTCGTTGGTGGTGAGCCGGTAGCTGGCCGCCGGGTCGATCGGGGTGCCGTTCAGCGCCATCGCGCTCACCCGCGAACCCGCCGGCAGGGTCGTGTCGTACGTGTACGTGAAGCCCGCCGACACCTGCAGGACCCGCTGGGTGGTCTGCCCGCCGAAGCCGACGAACTGCTGCTCCAGCACGTTCTTGATCTGCGCCCCGGTCACCGTCTGGGTGACGACCAGGTTGTTGAACGGCTGCACGGTGAACGCCTCGCCGTAGGTGACCTGGCCGGGGTCTTCGTCGCCGGGGGAGTTGGCGAACGTGAGCGGCGCCCGGATGCCGCCGGGGTTCATGAAGGCGATCTGCGCGCCAGCTCCCTGGGTCCAGGCGAGCTGGGCGTCGGCGATCACGTCACCGAGCGGGCTCTCCTGGTTGGGCCGCACGTCGCGGACGATGTCGGCGGTGATCGCGCCGACCACCCGGTTGGCGATCGGGCTGACCGCGGTGCGGTACTTGTCGGCCAGCTCCTTCGCCGCCGGGTCGACGAGCGCCGGGTTGAGGACGAAGGTGCGGTCGGCGTTGGTCTGGTAGGTGCCGTCGGCGTTGCGGACACCGTTCTCGGCGATCACGTTGCGCGCGGTGATCTCGGCGAACTTGCCGGTCTTCTTGTCGAGCGAGTAGTCGATGTCGGTGACGAGCTGGCCGTTGGTCCCGGCGCTGGTGACCACGACGTCCTGCCCCGACGAGTTCGGCAGCTTGCACGAGTAGAAGCGGTGGGTGTGGCCCGAGACCACGATGCCGTACTCGGGGCGCAGGCCCTTGACGATGTCGACGACCGGCCCGGAGAAGTTGTTGCAGCCGTCCACCGGCTGCGGGGTGCCGGACTGGCCGCCGCCCTCGTGCAGCAGCAGCACCATCGACTTGACGCCGAGCAGGCGCAGCAGCGTCGCGTACTTGTTGGCGGTCTCGATCTCGTCCTTGAAGTTCACGTCCTGGATGCCGGCCGGGTTGACGATGCCCGGGGTGCCCTCGAGCGTCATGCCGACGAAGCCGACCGGCACGCCGTCCACGATCCGGATGTTGAACGGCAGCAGCAGCGGCAGGTTGAGCCGCTTCGTGACGACGTTGGCGGCGAGGTAGGTGAAGTCGGCGCCGCGGAAGGGGTCGCCGTCCTGGCAGCCGTCGACGGGGTGGCAGCCGCCGTACTGGAGGCGCTTGAGCTCGTCGGTGCCCTCGTCGAACTCGTGGTTGCCCACGGAGGTGATCTCCATGCCCATCACGTTGAGCATCTCGATCGTCGGCTCGTCGTGGAACGCGGCGCTGACCAGCGGGGACGCGCCCACCATGTCGCCGGCGCCGACGGTCGTGCTGAGGCGGCCCTCGCCGCGGGCCTCGGCGCGCAGTCGCTTGACCGCGGTGGTCAGGTATTCGGAGCCACCGGCCGGGACCCCGTTGACGGCGGCACCGGACCCGGCGGGCGGGTCGATGGAGCCGTGGAAGTCGTTGAACCCGAGGAGGTTGCCCTGGGCCAGCTTGGCGCCCGGCGAGTGCCCGAAGGACACGGCGACGGGCTGCAGCGCCGGCGCGGCGGCGGCCGGCGACGACGGGCCGGCCGCTGGCAGGGCGACGATCACCCCGAGGGTGAGGGCCGGTGCCGCGAGGTAGCGCAGCCACCGGCTAGGTCGACTCGTGATCGGCATGTCACATCCTGTGTGATCGATCTGGGCGTCACCCGGACGGGGAGACGCGACAGAGGTCATCGTTCACTTTCGGGCGACAAGACACCAGGGGTGGCCGATGACGGCAGGGTGTCGGATAGGGATCCGCGGGGGCGTCGGCACGCAGCGCCGCCGCCGGAAGTTGTCGGACGGTCGGAATAGACTTCGCGGTGCGATGCGTGCTCTCTTCGAACTCCCAGACTCCGACCGTGGCCCGGCCGTGCTCGCTGCCGACGACAGCCGGCCGCGGCGACCCAAGCTCGACCCCGAAGCGCTGGTCGCCGGCCTCAACGGCCCGCAGCGCGACGCGGTGACCCACGCGGGCTCACCGCTGCTGATCGTGGCCGGCGCGGGCTCGGGCAAGACCCGGGTGCTCACCCACCGCATCGCCTACCTGCTCGCCGCGCGCGACGTGCACCCGGGCCAGGTCATCGCGATCACGTTCACCAACAAGGCCGCCGGTGAGATGAAGGAGCGGGTCGCCGCGCTGGTCGGTGGGCGGGCGCGGCTGATGTGGGTGTCGACGTTCCACTCCGCGTGCGTGCGCATCCTGCGCGCCGAGCACGAGCACGCCGGTCTCAAGTCGACGTTCTCCATCTACGACGCCGACGACTCGCGCCGGCTGATGCAGCTCGTCGCCCGCGAGCTCGACCTCGACCCGAAGCGCCATCCCGCCCGTGGCCTGGCCGCGCAGGTGTCGAACCTCAAGAACGAGCTCGTCGACCCGGAGACCTTCGCCGAGCGGGCGAAGGGCCCGATGGAGCGTGCCGTCGCCGAGGCCTACACGCTCTACCAGCGCCGCCTCAAGGAGGCGCACGCGCTCGACTTCGACGACCTGATCATGACGACCGTGCACCTGTTCCAGTCGCACCCGCACGTCGCCGAGACCTACCGCCGCCGCTTCCGGCACGTGCTGGTCGACGAATACCAGGACACCAACCACGCGCAGTACGTGCTCATCAAGGAGCTGGTCTCCGGCACCGAGGGCCTGGAGCCGGCCGAGCTGTGCGTGGTCGGCGACGCGGACCAGTCCATCTACGCCTTCCGCGGCGCGACGATCCGCAACATCCTCGAGTTCGAGCGCGACTACACCGACGCCCGCACCATCCTGCTCGAGCAGAACTACCGCTCGACCCAGACGATCCTCAACGCGGCCAACGCGGTGATCAGCCGCAACCCGTCCCGCAAGCCCAAGCGCCTGTGGAGCGACCAGGGCGCGGGCGAGAGCATCGTGGGCTACGTCGCCGACACCGAGCACGCCGAGGCCGACTGGGTGGCCCGCGAGATCGACCGGCTCACCGACGACGCCGGCGCGCGCCCCGGCGACGTCGCGGTCTTCTACCGGACCAATGCGCAGTCCCGGGTGTTCGAGGAGGTGTTCATCCGCGTCGGCCTGCCCTACAAGGTGGTCGGTGGCGTGCGCTTCTACGAGCGGCGCGAGGTCCGCGACGCGCTCGCCTACCTGCGCTCGATCGTCAACGACGACGACACGGTCAGCATCCGCCGCGTCATGAACACCCCGCGCCGCGGCATCGGCGATCGCGCCGAGGGCGCGGTGGAGGCCCTGTCGAGCCGGGAACGCATCTCGTTCGGCGCGGCGATGCGGCGCGCGAGCGAGGCGCCCGGCATCTCGACGCGCGCGGTCAACGGCATCGCCGACTTCGTGGCGCTGCTCGACGGCCTGCGGGAGCTGTCGGAGACGTCCCCGCCGGAAGAGGTCCTCGAGGCGGCGCTGACCCGCTCCGGTTACCTCGCCGAGCTGGAGGAGAGCACCGACCCGCAGGACGCCGGCCGCGTGGAGAACCTGCAGGAACTGGTCTCGGTGGCCCGCGAGTTCACCGAGCGGGTCGAGGGCAACGACGAGCGGGCGACGCTGGCGGGCTTCCTGGAGCAGGTGGCCCTGGTCGCCGACGCCGACCAGGTGCCCGCCGACGACCCCGACCACCAGGGCGTGGTCACCCTGATGACGCTGCACACGGCCAAGGGCCTGGAGTTCCCGATCGTCTTCCTGACGGGCCTCGAAGACGGCGTGTTCCCGCACATGCGGGCGCTGGGTGACAACACCGAGCTGGAGGAGGAGCGCCGGCTGGCCTACGTGGGCATCACGCGGGCGCGGCAGCGGCTCTACCTGTCCCGGGCGGTGACGCGGTCGGCGTGGGGTGCGCCGTCCTACAACCCGACGTCGCGGTTCGTCGCCGAGCTGCCGGAGGAGCTGGTCCGCTGGGAGCGGACGGAGGGTGCCTACACGTCGTGGTCCGGCACCGGGGGTGGCGTGGGCAACCGCGGCGCCGGGTCCGCCGGCGGCGGTGCGGCACGCGGTGGCGGCTTCTCCGGGGGCACGCCCAAGGCCGCGGCCCTGGCGGCCCGGTTGGGGATCGACGGCAGCAAGCTGTCGACCGCGAGCGAGCTGAAGCAGGCCGCGCCCAAGGTCGCGGTCGGCGACCGGGTCAACCACCAGCGATACGGTCTGGGTCGCGTGCTGGCGGTCGAAGGCCAGGGCCCGAGCGCCCGCGCGCAGATCGACTTCGGCGACCAGACGATGTGGCTGGTGCTGCGGCACGCACCCGTCGAGAAGCTGTAGGGGCTTGACCCGCCCACCTACCATCGAGGACATGCCGCACTATTAGGGCCCTCGACGGCTTTATCTGGTCACCCGGGGTGACCTCCCGCCCGGTGACCAGGCCGCCCAACTCGCGCACGCCGCCCTCGACTTCGCGGCGGCGCATCCCGAGACCGTCGACCGCTGGCGACGCACGTCCAACACCGTCGTGCTGCTCGCCGCGACCGACGAGCTTTCGCTGATCCGGCTCAACGCCGACGCCGCGGCGCGGGATCACCGCGTCGTGGCCGTCCACGAGCCGGACCTCGACGGCAGCCTCACCGCCGTCGCGCTCGAGCCGGCCGCCGGTCGGCTGGTCAGACACCTCCCACTCGCCCTCGCACGACGAGGGGAGGTGAACACATGACCCAGCACACCGACCCGCGGGCGGAGCTCGTCGAGCTGCGCGCCGAGCGGGACGCGCTCAAGGCGCAGCTCGCCGGCGACCTGCCCAGGGCCACCCGCTGGCTCCAGCGGAAGGTCTGGCGGCAGGCCGAGGCCCTGGCCCTGCTGAACCAGCGCGTCGTGAACCAGCGGTTCGTCCTGCGGACGCTGGACGAGCTCGGCCGGTCGCTCAGCGCCGAAGAGCTCCGGGCTGCAACCAAGGCCGACGCCACGGCGTCCTAACCAACAAGGGGTGGGCGGTCCTGGGGGACGCCCACCCCGGCCGGCCCCAGAAGCCCAACGGCGGGGCAGCCGCCTCTAAAGCGGCCACCAGCGGGTTCGACTCCCGCCTGGGGCGCGGAGACGACGATGGGCCCGGCTCCCGCAGGAGCCAGGCCCATCGTTTCCGGGGGGAGGGGGAAGCCTCAGCAGCCCTTGATCGGCACGCCCTTCGCCTTCAGGAACGGCGCGGGGTCGATCTGGTTCCACATGGCGCCCTGGTGCACCTCGAAGTGCAGGTGCGGACCGGTCGAGTCGCCGGTGGAGCCTTCGTAGCCGATGATCTGGCCGGCCTTCACCGTCTGGCCGACCTCGACCGCGGTGCGGTTCTGGTGGGCGTAGTGGGTGAAGTAGCCGTCGCCGTGGTCGATGACCACCGAGATGCCGTAGCCGGTGTACGCCCAGCCGGCGGCGATCACGGTGCCCGCCGCGGCGGCGCGCTCCGGGGTGTTCTCGGGCATCGCGAAGTCTATGCCCTGGTGGGGGACTCCCCAGCGCATGCCGAAGCACGAGGTGACCTCGGAGCCCGGCATCGGGGACGTCCAGCCGGCCTTCGAGATGGTCGGGCCGGCGGGCTTCGGCTTGGCGGTCGAGGCCTTGGGGGTGGCCTTCTTGGTCGCCGGAGCCTTCTTGGTCGACTTGGTGTCGTCCTTGTCCTTCTCCGCGGCCTTGGGGGTGGCGGCCGCGATGGTGGGGGTCACGGTCGGAATGGCGACCGGGGAGCGCAGAGCGCGGTCGGCACGGCTGGCGGCGTCAATGCGGGCCTGCTGGTCGGCCACCGCGATGGTGGTGGGGGACGTCGAGTCACCGTTACCCAGAGTAGCGACGGCGCCACCCGCGATGCCGAGGCCGAGCAGGCCGACAGCGGCCAGCGCGGCCACGCGACCACGGCCGACGAGCGACGAGCGCACGCGGTCGCGGAAGCCGAGCGGCGCCTGCGGCGTCGGCTCGATCTCGCCGTTCTGAGCGTGAAACTCCTGCTCCGGCTGTTGGTCGTACGGGTAGTTCGGATGCACGAGGGTGAACCTCCGTGGTTGTGCGGCACGGACCGGCAAATGGTTGTACGAGCGGTAATCAACGCGGCGACGGCTAGGCGTATGCCGTGTCGATGACCACGCTGAGTGAGGGCGGCTATGTCCCGATCTGGACCGCTACACCCCGGTACGCCGGCCGCCCGCGCGAGTGGCGGCGGTCACATCGGTCACTGTGGCGTAGGAAACTTTGCCGGTCGGCGGGCAGCAAAAAACCGCCCATCGCGATCGCGACGGGCGGTTCGACGGACAATACCCTGCGTGCAGGGCTTGCTACTCAGCCGTAGATTGAGGCGACCTGTAGCTGGATGTCCACTTCCCGCTCCTTGAGGAACGGGATCGGGTCGGTGGACTCGCCGTCCACCTGCGTTTCGATGCAGAGCTGCGACCCGTAGGCGTGGCCGGTGCTGCCGACCAGACCGATCATGTCGCCGGCCTTGACCTCCTGGCCCTTCTGCACGAAGACCTGCCGGGCGTGGCCGTAGATGACCTCGGTGCCGTCGCCGTGGTCGATGATCACGGCCATCCCGTATCCACCGATCCAGCCGGCTTCCTTGACGACGCCGGCGTGCATCGCGGCGAACGGGGTGCCCTCGGGTGCGACCAGGTCGATCCCGGCGTGCAGCTGCTTGCCCTGCATGCCGTAGGGGTTCGTGAAGGTGTAGCCGGTGAGCGGGAGCTGCCAGACGTCCGAGGAGTCGGCGAGCGAGGTCGCCAACTTGTCCGCGGACCGGTCGTCGGACCGGGAGGCCTTCTCGGCGCTCTGGCCGCGCTCCTGGAGCGCGTTGTCGACCGCGGTGCCGTGCAGGGCGTCGAGGACCTGGGGGTCGACGGCCTTGGCGTCCGGCATCGCGCTGGCGCCGAGGGCGACCACGCCGGCGCCGACGAAAGCACCGGTGACGACGATCGCGTAGCGGCTGCGAGGCGGGGTAGGGACGCGTCGCCGGCCGCGATAGCGGTCCTTCTCAGACGACAAGCGCTGGCGCACGCACACCCTCCGTTGTCGGAACAATGGGGCGGCCGCGGCGTTTGCTCACGGGGGGTGAACGCCGGTGATCCGCAGTGCCATTCCGGGGGGAACGGATTGGCAGCCGTGGGACACGGTAGCCAACCCTTAAGCGACTCTCAAGTTGGACGAGCGTTTCGCGGACAATAAGTCCGACCGTCCGCAGTGGATTGCCTGATTTCGTAACCTTTTGTGGGGAGCCTCGTTAATAGCTCTCCGTCACATCGAGCGTTACTTATTGTCATGTGGCGCGCCGGACCCGGTGTCGCCCCTAGGGGCTCGACCGGGTTACCGTTCGTTCAGGCAACGTAGCCCTGTGGAGGACTGACTCATGAGTGCACGTGTGCGGGTTGTGGTGGCCAAGCCGGGCCTGGACGGGCACGACCGGGGCGCCAAGATTGTCGCGCGCGCGTTGCGCGACGCCGGCATGGAGGTCGTCTACACAGGTCTGCACCAGACGCCGGAGCAGATCGTCGAGACCGCGATCCAGGAGGACGCCGACGCGGTCGGCCTGTCCGTCCTGTCGGGCGCGCACATGACGCTGTTCAAGCGCGTTCTCGAACTGCTCGAATCCCGCGGCGCCGGTGACATCGTCGTGTTCGGCGGGGGCATCATTCCCGAAGCGGACATTCCCGAATTGCAGCGAATGGGCGTGGCGAAGATCTTCACGCCGGGCGCACCAACCCAGACCATCGTCGACTGGGTCCGCGAAAACGTCGCGCAACCGGTTGGCTGAATAGGCAGCAAAAAGGGAGAGGCCGGACGCACCCCTCACACGCCCGGCCTCTCTATGCACGATGCCCCGCCGCCACCCCTCGACCGACAGGGCATCGGCCGTCTTCGTCGGCTTTGTCGCTTGCGTGCCGACACTCACATCAACGACGCCCTTATCCGGCGGTTACGCGCCATCTCAGAAATTTCCGGGAAGCCGGACCCTGTGGAGTGCCGCACACCGGCGACCCGGCCGGGTTGCCGACGCGGCGGGCGTGGATAGGCTCCCCTCAAACACCAGAATGGGCGCGGCGCAAGGGTGCGCCGGCCAGATGAGGACGGGACGCGTAAACGTGGACCTGTACGAGTACCAGGGGCGCGATCTCTTCGAGCGACACGGGCTCCCCGTGCTCGCCGGTGGTGTCGCCGAGACCCCGGAGGAGGCCCGCGCGATCGCCGAACGCCTCGGTGGCCGCGTGGTCGTGAAGGCCCAGGTCAAGGTCGGTGGCCGCGGCAAGGCCGGCGGCGTGAAGCTGGCTGACGGGCCGGAGGAGACGCATGCCCGGGCCACCGACATCCTCGGCATGGACATCAAGGGCCACACGGTCCACAAGGTGATGCTGGCCGAGACGGCCGACATCGCCGAGGAGTACTACTTCTCCTACCTGCTGGACCGCGCCAACCGCACGTTCCTGTGCATCGCGAGCGTGGCCGGCGGCATGGACATCGAGCAGGTCGCCGCGGAGACGCCCGACAAGGTCGCCAAGGTCGCCATCGACGCCAACAAGGGCGTCGACGTCGCGACCGCGAAGGAGATCGTCGCCAAGGCGCAGTTCCCCGCCGAGGTGGCCGACGAGATCATCGAGATCGCGATCAAGCTGTGGCGGGCGTTCGTCGCCGAGGACGCCACGCTGGTCGAGGTCAACCCCCTCGCGAAGGTGGCCGGCGGCCGGGTGCTCTGCCTCGACGCCAAGGTGACGCTCGACGAGAACGCCGGCTTCCGGCACCCCGACCACGAGGCGCTGGTCGACCAGAGCGCGGTCGACCCGCTGGAGCGGGCGGCCAAGGAGAAGGACCTCAACTACGTCAAGCTCGACGGCGAGGTCGGGATCATCGGCAACGGCGCGGGCCTGGTCATGTCGACGCTCGACGTCGTCGCGTACGCGGGCGAGGCGCACGGCGGGGTCAAGCCGGCCAACTTCCTCGACATCGGCGGCGGCGCGAGCGCGGCCGTGATGGCCAACGGCCTCGAGATCGTGCTGTCCGACCCGAGCGTGAAGAGCGTGTTCGTCAACGTCTTCGGCGGCATCACCGCCTGCGACGAGGTCGCCAACGGCATCATCCAGGCGCTGGCGCTGCTCGAGCAGCGCGGCGAGGCGGTCACCAAGCCGCTGGTCGTCCGGCTGGACGGCAACAACGCCGAGGCCGGTCGGGCGATTCTCGACGGCGCGGCGAACCCCCTCGTCGAGCGGGTGGACACGATGGACGGTGCGGCGCAGCGTGCCGCCGAGCTCGCGGCTGCGGGGGTCTGACGATGGCAATCTGGCTGACCAAGGACTCGAAGGTCATCGTGCAGGGGATGACGGGCTCCGAGGGTTCCAAGCACACCCGCCGGATGCTGGCGGCCGGCACCCACGTGGTCGGCGGCGTCAACCCGCGCAAGGCGGGCCAGACCGTCGACTTCGACGGCACCGCGCTGCCGGTGTTCGCGTCCGTCGCGGACGCGATGAAGGAGACCGGCGCCGACGTGTCGGTCATCTTCGTGCCGCCGCAGTTCACCAAGGCGGCCGTGGTCGAGGCGATCGACGCCGCGATCCCGCTGGCCGTGGTGATCACCGAGGGCGTGCCGGTGCACGACACCGCCGCGTTCTGGGCCTACAACGTCGAGAAGGGGCAGCAGACGCGGATCATCGGGCCGAACTGCCCGGGCATCGCGTCGCCGGGTGCGTCCAACGCGGGCATCATCCCCGCCGACATCACCCCGGCCGGTCGCATCGGCCTGGTCAGCAAGAGCGGCACGCTGACCTACCAGCTGATGTACGAGCTGCGCGACATCGGCTTCTCGACCAGCGTCGGCATCGGCGGTGACCCGGTGATCGGCACGACCCACATCGACGCGCTGGCCGCGTTCCAGGACGACCCCGAGACCGACGCGATCGTCATGATCGGCGAGATCGGCGGCGACGCCGAGGAGCGCGCGGCGGCGTTCATCAAGGAGCACGTGACCAAGCCGGTCGTCGCCTACATCGCGGGCTTCACCGCACCGCCCGGCAAGACCATGGGTCACGCCGGCGCGATCATCTCGGGTTCGGCCGGCACGGCCGACGCGAAGAAGGTGGCGCTGGAGGCGGCCGGTGTCCGCGTCGGCAAGACGCCGAGCGAGACCGCACGCCTGATGCGCGAGATCATCCAGAGCCGATAACGGCATTCGGCGGTACGGGGGACGGCGCGCTTCTGCGCCGGCCCCCGTTCCGTCGCTGATTC
>NZ_JBFAIU010000277.1:0-10423 GCF_040654855.1 Asanoa sp. NPDC050611 | reverse complement strand
AGGACGGTTACGGCTACGACATCCTGCGCCGGCTGCGCACGGCTGGGCTCGAAGAGGTCGGCGACGCCTCCGTCTACGGCACCCTGCGCCGGCTCGACGTCGCGCGCCTGGCGCAGCGTCGACGCCGCGGCCGTGACCTCGCCGTCCTGCTGCAGCACCCGGCCCAGGTTGGCCAGGTGGTGCGCCTCGGCCGCCGCGAAGCCGAGCGCGTGCGTCGCGTCCGCGGCCCGCCGCAGATGTGCGGCCGCGTCCGTGAAGCGCCCCTCGGCCTGGGCCAGCTCGCCGAGCAGCGCCTCGGCATGGCTGAGCGCCCACTGGTCACCGATCGGCGCGAGCAGCCGCAGCGCCTCGGCGCACGCCGCGCGGCCGCGGTCCGTGGCGCCCAGCGCGATCTCCGCCCAGGCGGCGAGCAACCAGCTCACGCCCTCCTCCCAGACCAGGCCGCGCGCCTGGAACGCGGCCCGGCACCCGGCGAGCAGCCCGAGCGCGTCCTGGGCCCGCCCCTGCTGGCTCCGGACGAACGCGAGGTGGAGCCGACCCACGTCAGCCGCCCCGTCGTGCGCCATCGCCTCCTCGATGTCGGCCGTGGCCCGGTCGAGGTCACCACCGGAAGCCTCGAGGAAGCCGGCCAGCAGCAGCGCGGCCGACCGGTCGCCCGTTGCGGGGAGCGCACCCCGGATCCGCCGCGCCGCGTCGGGCCCGGCGCCGAGGATCGCCCACGACCAGCCGAACCCGGTGGCGATCCGTAACCCCAATGACGGGTCGTGGCCGGCGGCCCACGCCAACGCGGCGTCGACGTTGGCGCGCTCCTGCCGGACCGTCGTCAGCAGCTCGGCCTGGCCCCGCCCGCGGACACCGGCGGCGACGCGGTCGGCGGTCGCGGCGACCCACGCGGCCTGGGCGCCCAGCGCGACATCGGCGAGCCCGGACTCCCGCAGCCGTTCCAGGCTGTACGCGCGGACGCTGTCGAGCAGCCCGTACCGGTCGACGCCGTCCACGCGCACCAGCGAGCGGTCCACGAGCCGGTCCACGATGTCCACCGCGGCGGGCACCTCCAGCGCGCCGAGCACCTGCTCGAACGCGTCCAGCGGCGCACCGCCGGGGAAGCAGGCCAGGGCCCAGAGGCCGCGCTGGTCGTCCGGGAACAACAGGTCGTAGCTCCACCCGATGGCCGCGCTCAAGGTGCGCCGGCGCGTCGGACCTCGGCTGCTCGGGTCGGCCAGCAGCGCGAACCGGTCGTTGAGCCGGCGAGCGATCTCCGCGATCGACAGCACCTTCACCCGGGCGCTGGCCAGCTCGATGGCCAGCGGAAGGCCGTCGAGCGACCGGCAGACCGCCGCGACGGCGTCGCCGTCCAGGACGAACGACCGGCGCTGGCGCACCGCCCGCGTGGTGAACAGCGCGACGGACTCCGCGAGGGACAGCGGTGCCAGCGTGTGTACGGCCTCGCCGTCGACGCCGAGCGGCACCTGGCTGGTCGCGAGGACCCGCGCCCCGGGCGCGGCCCGCAGCACGCGGCTCACCAGCTCGGCCGCGTCGTCGCGGACGTGCTCGCAGTTGTCGACCACGAGCAGCAGGTCGCCGCCGCGCAGCCGGTCGGGGACCGCCGCCTCCGGCACGCCGAGCGCCGCACCGACCGTCGGCCACACCGGTGCGCCCGGGGCGATGCCGTCCAGGCCGACCAGCCACGCGCCGGCGGGCGGCGCGAGCGACCGGGCCACCTCGACCGCCAGCCGCGTCTTGCCGACCCCGGCGGGACCGACCACGGTCACCAACCGCTGCGCGGCGAGCAGCCCGCCGACCGCGGCCAGGTCCGCGTCGCGTCCGACCAGCGACGCCGACACACCCGGCAGGTTGCCGACCGGCGCGTCGAGCCCGTGGTCCTGCCGCAGCACCCGCTGCTCCAGGTCCTGCAGCTCCCGCCCCGGCGGCACACCCAGCTCGTCGGCCAGCAGACGGCGGACCCGCCGGTACGCGTCGAGCGCGTCCGCCTGCCGCCCGGCCCGGTAGAGCGCCGTCATCAGCAACGCCCACCGCCGCTCGCGCAGGGGCTCGGCCGCGACGAGGTCCGCCAGCTCGCCGACGACCTCGCCGGCGGCCCCCAGCGTGATTCGCGCGGCGAACAGCTCCTCGGTCAGCCGGTGCCGCGCCTCCTCGAGCCGGGCCCGATGCGGCGCGATCCAGTCGCCGTCGCCGGCCACGTCGCCGCGGAACAGCGCCAGCGCGGCCGTGCACGCGCGCTCGACGGCGGCGGCGTCACCCAGCGACCCGATCGACGCGGCGAGCCGGAGCACCTCCAACGCGTCGACGCGCCGCGGCTCGACGGCCAGCGTGTAGCCGTCGGTGCCGCCGACCACCAGCGCGCGGTCGCCGAGCGCCCGGCGCAGCGCCGACACCTTGACCTGGAGCGTGTTCCGGCTAGCCGTGCCGCCCCACAGGTCCTCGATCAACCGTTCGGTCCGCACGGGCTCACCGGCCTCGAGGGCGAGCCGGACCAGCAGCTCCGTCGTCCTGCCGGCCGGCACCCGCACGAGGACGCCGGCGCGCCGCACCTCGACGGGACCGAGGACCGCCACGGTAACCATGACGGGGAGCATAGGGCCGTCAGCCGCCCGTCAGTGCACCGTCAGCGCCCGGGCCGATGCTGCCGGCATGACCGCTTGCTCTGCCGCCATGTGCGCATCACCCGGTCCGGGCACGCTGGTCCGCCAGTTCATTCGCGGCGACGCGGCCGCGGCCGCCCGCATCGTCGACCAGGCCCGGACCAGCGCCGACCCGGTCCTGCTGGCCGCGGCGGCGTTGATTCAAGCCGACCCGGGCCGGCTCGACCGGACCGCCCGCGCCGCGACCGGAATCCGCGACCGCCAGCTCGTCGCGATCGCGGCCGCCCACCTGCGCGGCGACCGCGACTCGTTCCGCGCCCACCAGGGCGCCGTGACGACGTGGTTCACGGTCCTGGCCCTGTCGGCCGCCCTGTTCGCGCCCATCGCGATCGGCATCGGTCGCCTTTCGGGAAGCTCGGGACGCTCGGGAAGCTCGGGAAGCAGAGCCATGCGGGCCGCGGTGTCCGTCGGCATCGCCGCCGCCGTGGTGCAGGTGATCGGCCTGGCCCGCTGGTCGCTGCTGGTCCCGGGGTTCGCGGCCGACGCCGCCGACGCCGACCCGGCCGTCGCCGAGCGCGGACGCGACGCGTTCGCCCTCGCCCACCTGGTCCTCGGCAACATCGTCGGCGAGACCCTGGGCTACCTGCTCACGGCGGCCTGGACGCTGCTGGTCCTCGCCGCCTTGCGGGCCGCCCGCTGGTTCACCGTCTTCGGCGCGCTGGCCGCGGTCCTCGTGCTCGCCGGCGTCCTCTCGCCGCTCGACCTGCCGGGCGTCGACCTGGCGAACTTCGTCGGCTACGTGCTGTGGAGCCTGTGGCTGGTCGCGTTCGCGGTCCAGGTGCTCCGCGGGCAGGTCAGGTGACCGGCGTGACGATGCCGTACTCGTGGATCTTGCGGTAGATCGTCGCGCGTGACATGCCCAGCGAGCCGGCGGCCTTGATCTTGTTGCCGTCCCAGTCGATCAGGCTCCGGACGATCGCGTCGCGCTCCATCGCCTCCAGCGGGCTCAGCAGCCGCCGGCTGACCGTGCGGCACTCCGGCGGCAGGTCGGCCGGCAGGATCGCGCCGCTGCGCCGGTGCTGCACGACCTTGCGCAACACCCGGTAGAGCTGCTCGGTGTTGCCCGGCCAGCTCGACCGCACGAGCAGCTGCATCGCCTCGGCCGAACAGGCCAGGTTGCCGCCGCTGACCAGCCGGGACAGGAAGAACGGCACGAGCGCCTGCACGTCCTCGACGTGGTGGCGCAGCGGCGGCAGCTCGACCGTGCGCGGGAAGAACCGCAGCAGCCCGGCCAGCTCGCCGTTGTCGTGGCGCTGGCTCAACGTCACCGCGACCCACGGCGGCCGCTGGGCGGCCCGGGCCTCCTCGAGAAGCCGGGCCAGCGCGCGCGACCGGCCGCTGCTGAGCCGGTCGACGTGCCTGATCACCACCGAGCCCGAGCCGGCGAGCAGCTCCCGGCGGGCGTCCGCGAGCCAACCACGCCGGCTGGCCGCGGTCGCATCGAGGACCGCGAAATGGACGGCGGGACGGCGGTGCTGGTGCACGGCGCGCACGACCGCGAGCTTGCCGACGCCGGGTTCGCCCTCGACCGCGAGCCACTCGCCGGCCTCGTACCCGGACTGCACCTGATGACAGCCCCGCAGCCAGAGCGCGCCCGAGCCGACCAGCCCGGGTAGGAACATCCGGGGAGCCGTCTCCGGTCGTGGCCGCACGCCGGGCTCGGACAGCTTGACGTGCACCACGCCCCCGGCGAGGCGGCCCTCGCCGCGCACCGGCCGGCAGTAGAGCCGCGCCCGCACCCCGCTGGGCAGCTCGACCACGACGGACGCGGTCGGCGTGCGGCTGGCCAGCGTCTCCGCGGCCTGGGCGAGCAGCACCGACTGCTCGGTGGGGTCGAGCACCTGGCGCGCGTGGTCGTTCATCATCACGACGTCGTTGTTGAGGGCGAAGACGATCCCGGCGGTACGGCGGCAGGTGCGCAGATACTCCTGCAGCAGCTCCAGCTCGCGGATGCCGCTGTCGGTCAGCAGGGCCTGCTGGATCTGCCCCGCGGTGGTCTTGGCCAGCGTGAGCAGCAGCGGGTCCGCGTCCTTGCGCCAGCAGGTCAGGTCGACCGCCCCGACGGTCTTGCCGGAGATCGGATGGTGGATCGGCACACCGGCGCAGGCGAGGTCCTCGAGGTTCTCGGCGTAGTGCTCGTGCCCGAACACGTGCATGGGCCGGCCGCCCTCCAGCGCCGTGCCGATGCCGTTCGTGCCCACGTATTCCTCGGCATAGCTGAACCCCGGTGCCAGGTTCACCCGATCGAGGTACGCGTCGAGATCACGCCCGGCGTCCATCCGGGTCAGCACGAGCCCCTGCGGGTCGGTGAGGATGATGCTGATCGGCTGCCCGTCGAGATCCTCGCGCAGGTGCCGCAGCACCGGCAGGGCGCTGCGGGTCAGCGGCGTGTCGAGGTCGGGGTCGCGCATGTAGGACAGGTCGACGTGGTCCGCGGCCACGTTCCAGCGCCTGGACCGCCACCACGAGGCAAGGATCGCGTCGCGCACCTGGTTGGGGTCGACGGCCTCGGCGGTCAGGAACTGTTCGCGTGTCTTCGCCAACTTGGCGCTGTCTGTTATCTCGTCTGGAGTCTTCGAACCCGGAAGCATGGGGCCCCCTTGTTCGCTCGAACCGCGCCGGCCCGCGCGGGATCGCCGGAGCACGCTCGGCGTTACATCGTGGTTACACGTTACGCGCCGTGTCGATGCCGACCGTCTCATGTTGAGACCGCACAGCCGGCCGCCGGGTGTGGACTCGGGCGATGGAGCCGACGCGCGAGTCGTTCAATCCGTGGAGCGTCGTCAACGTGGTCTTCCACCACCTCGCGGCGCAGGGCCTGCATCCGATCCTCGGCGGCGCGGATCCCGGGCCGCCCGCCGCTGATCTTCTGCGCGCGTTGGGCATCGAACCCGCGGCCGAGGGCGACCGGCAGGTCGGCGAGAACGTCAAGAAGCACCTCGCCGAGATCCGTGCCGCGATGTTCGACGAGGACGGCTCCTGACTCAATGTGAGACCGCACCCCGAGCCGACGTGCGGTCTTATCCGTCGCATGGCGCACAGTCAACGGTGAGGAGTGACCCATGAGTCGGCAGAGCGTGGCCAGGGCTCATCAGAAGATCCAGGAGTTGTCCTGGGAACCCATGTACCACGAGCCGGTGTCCCACTACGGAACCGACTACACCTTCCGCAAGGCGCAGAAGAAGGATCCGCTCAAGCAGGTCCTCCGGTCGTACTTCCCGATGCAGGAGGAGAAGGACCATCGGGTGTACGGCGCCTCCGACGGCGCGATCCGCGGCAACATGTTCCGCCAGGTGCAGGAGCGCTGGCTGGAATGGCAGAAGCTGTTCCTGTCGATCATCCCGCTGCCGGAGATCTCCGCCGCCCGCGCGATGCCGCTGCTGTTCCGCACGGTCCCCAACCCGGAGCTGCACAACGGCCAGGCCATCCAGATGATCGACGAGGTCCGGCACTCGACGATCCAGCAGAACCTCAAGCGCCTGTACATGAACAACTACATCGACCCGGCCGGCTTCAACTCGAGCCTGCGCAACTTCCAGAACGACTACTGCGGCACGATCGGCCGGCAGTTCGCCGAGGGCTTCATCACCGGCGACGCGATCACGGCCGCCAGCATCTACCTGACGATCGTCGCCGAGACCGCGTTCACCAACACGCTGTTCGTCGCGATGCCGGCCGAGGCCGCCGCGAACGGCGACTACCTGCTGCCGACCGTGTTCCACTCGGTCCAGTCCGACGAGTCGCGGCATATCAGCAACGGGTACGCGACGCTGCTCATGGCGCTCGCCGACGAGGGCAACCACCAGCTGCTCGAGCGTGACCTGCGGTACGCCTGGTGGAACAACCACCGCGTGGTCGACGCCGCGATCGGCACGTTCATCGAGTACGGCACGAAGGACCGGCGCAAGGACCGCGAGTCGTACGCCGAGATGTGGCGCCGCTGGATCTACGACGACTACTACCGGTCGTACCTCGTACCGCTGGAGAAGTATGGTCTGGTCATTCCGCACGACCTCATCGAGGAAGCCTGGAACCAGATCTGGAACAAGGGCTACGTGCACGAGGTCGCCCAGTTCTTCGCGACCGGCTGGCTGGCCAACTACTGGCGCATCGACCCGATGACCGACAAGGACTTCGAGTGGTTCGAGCACAAGTACCCCGGCTGGTACGACCGCTATGGCAAGTGGTGGGAGAACTACAACCGGCTCTCCACGCCTAACGGGCACCACCCGATCGTCGCCGAGGACGTCGACTACCAGTACCCGCACCGCTGCTGGGTCTGCATGGTCCCGTGCCTGGTCCGCGAGGACATGGTGATGGCCGAGGTCAACGGCCAGTGGCGCACCTACTGCCACGAGGCGTGCCGGTGGACCGACGTCGAGGCGTTCCGCCCGACCTACCAGGGCCGCGAGACGCCCAACATGGGTCAGCTCATCGGGTCCCGCGAGTGGGAGACGCTCTACCACGGCTGGAACTGGGCCGACGTGGTCTCCGACATGGGCTTCGTCCGCGACGACGGCAAGACCCTGGTGGCGCAGCCGCACCTCAACCTCGACCCGGCGAAGATGTGGACGCTGGACCACCTGCGCCGGATGGACCCGTTGCTCAGCCCGAACGTGCTGCTCAACGAGATGACGGACGAGGAGCGCAACGCGTTCCACGCCGCCTACATCCAGGGTGGACCGGCCGGTCGCCCCGCCCGCACCGACACCCCCTGAGACCGGGCCATGAGCGCGAAGCACCGGGTCCGGTTCGAGCCCGTCGGCATCGAGATCGAGGTCGACGAGGAGCAGACCGTGCTGCGCTCCGCGGCCGAGCAGGGGCTGATGCTCATGCACGGCTGCAAGGAGGGCCAGTGCGCGGCCTGCAAGTCGTTCGTGCTCGACGGTGACGACATCGAGCTCGACCGGTACTCGACCTTCGCCCTGCCCGACTACGAGAAGGAGGAGGGCTTCACGCTCCTGTGCCGGGCACACGTCTACGAGGACGTGACGATCGAGCTCCTCAACTTCGACGAGGAGATGATCCGGTCCGGGCTGCCCATCCAGAACGCCGTGGCGGAGGTCGTGTCGATCGACCACGTGACACACGACCTCCGGCACCTCGTCCTGCGACTGATCGACCCGCCGGACCTGACGTTCTTCCCCGGGCAGTACGTGGACATCGCGGTGCCCGGCACCGCGCACACCCGCTCGTTCTCGATGGCGAACACCTCCAGCCGGGAGGGCGGGCGGCTGGAGTTCGTCATCAAGGTCTACCCCGACGGTCTCTTCTCGTCGTTCCTCGACAGCCGGCTGGCGGTCGGGGACCGGCTCGACCTGACCGGACCCTTCGGCGTTTTCACGCTCCGCGAGGGGCACGACGAGGACATCGTCTTCGTCGGCGGCGGCGCCGGCCTGGCACCGATCCTGGCGTTGCTGCGCTCGATGGCGGAGCGCGGGATCGACCGCCGGGCGGTGTTCTACTACGGCGCCCGGCGCCGCCGCGACCTCTGTTTCGTCGACGAGCTCAAGGCGCTGGAGGACAAGCTGCCCAACTTCCGCTTCGTGCCGGCGTTGTCGGAGCCGTCAGCGGAAGACGGCTGGGAGGGCGAGGTCGGGCTGATCACCGACGTGGTCAAGCGGCACGAGGCCGATCTGCGCCGCGCGCACGCGTACCTGTGCGGGCCGCCCCCGATGGTCGAGGCCGCGATGCCGTTGCTCGGCCTGCTCGGCGTACCCGAGAAGCACATCTACTACGACAAGTTCACGACGACTGGTGGGGAGGTCTAGATGACGTCCGCGACGGAACGCAGTGTTCCCAAGCCCGTCTTCACCGACGCCGAGGCCGGCGCGAAGGAGTTTCCGGACTCGACGTCGCGCCGGTTCAACTACTACATCCCGCAGAAGCGCAAGCAGACCCACTACGAGGACGTGACGGTCGAGGTCCAGCCCGATCCGCGGCACTACCTGTCGCAGGGCTGGCTGTACGGCTTCTCCGACGGCCGCGGCGGCTACCCGCTGGACTGGACCGTGCTGAAGGCGTGGGGCTCCGACCGGCCCGAGCCCGTTCGCGGCCCCGGCTCCGGCGGCAAGGGCTACGACTGGCCGGCGCACGGCTGGCACGAGTTCCGCGACCCCAACGAGGAGTGGGAGCTGTCGCTCTACCGCTACAACGCCAACGTCGTGCGCCAGGTGGGCCAGAACGTCGAGGCGGCTCGCCGCTCGAAGGCGTTCGGCCAGTGGAACACCAACTGGGTGCGGTTCGTCGAGCGGCACGTCGGCGCGTGGATGCACGTCGACCACGGGCTCGGGCTGTACCTGTTCGCCAACGCCAACCGGCGGGCGCCCACCAACATGCACAACAACGCGATCTCGGTGAACAGCATGCACCGCATCCGGGCCGCGCAGGACCTCGCGCTCTACGGGCTGACGCTCAGCGAGGAGATCGAGGGCTTCGACGGCTCGGCGCACCTCGACGCCTGGAACAGTGACCCCGCCTGGCAGGGCGTACGCCGGACGGCCGAGCGCCTCACCTCGGTCGACGACTGGTGCGAGGCGGTCTTCGCCGCGAACGTGGTGTTCGAACCGCTGGTCGGCGAGCTGTTCCGCAGCCACCTCGTGCAGCACGCCGCACCGCGCAACGGCGACTTCGTCACCCCGACGATCGTCGGCGCGGAGGAGTACGACTTCTCCGAGCGCGACCTGCGCTACACGCGGGCGATGTTCGAGCTGCTCACCGCCGACCGCGAGTTCGCGGACCACAACAAACGGATCCTGCAGTCGTGGCTCGCCGACTGGGTGCCCGCCTCGATCGCCGCGGCCCGGGCGCTGCAGCCGCTCTGGTCGCAGCCTGACGCCAAGCCGCCGCGCTTCGAGGACGCGCTCGACAGTGCCAAGAGCCGCTTCGCCGGCATCGTGACCGACCTCGGCCTCGAGACACCGAAGGAGCTGGCCCAGTGACGCAGTTCAAGGTTTCGGAGAGCCCGTTCAAGTCCGACAGCACCGCGTCGAACATGTGCGGGTTCACGCTGATGAACAACCAGGTCGGCGTCGTGGTGGCCGACGTCATGCGGACCAAGCCGAACGTACGCGTGACGCCCTTGCCGTCGATGATCCGCGTCGACGCGCTCAACCGGATGGACGTCGTCTACGACGAGATCTCCGAGGCGCTGGGGGAGGAGGCCGGCTACTTCGACGCGGCCGAGTTCGAGGAGAGCATGTCGACCCACTACGGCCGCATGATCCACGAGGACGACCGCACCATCATGTTCGCCAACCCCGAGGACGCGGCCGAGTACATCGGCTTCGACCTGACCGCCGGGAGGTAATCGCCTTGTACGAGAAGGACGGGGAGAAGTACTTCGTCGTCGACAGCCACATGCACTACTGGCAAGCGGGTCCGGAAACCTGGGTGCCCGGTGCCGAGCACTACGCCAAGGGCTGGATCGAGTGCTTCCACGCGTACCAGGGCCTGGCGCCGGCCGAGACGCACTGGCCGATCGAGAAGTTCATGTCGTACACCGAGGACGATCTGATGAAGGACGTCTTCGAGGACGGCTATGTGGACGTGGCGGTGTTCCAGCCGACCTATCTGACCGAGTGGTACAGGGACGGCTTCAACACCACCGAGCGCAACGCGGCGCTGGGCGAGAAGCATCCGGGCAAGTTCATCGCCAACACGCGGTGGGACCCGCGCGAGGGCGAGGACGGGCTCAAGAAGCTCGCCGAGAACGTCGAACGCTACGGCTCCAAGGGCGTCAAGCTCTACACGGCCGAGTG
>NZ_JBFAIU010000276.1:0-10435 GCF_040654855.1 Asanoa sp. NPDC050611 | reverse complement strand
CACGCGGCGGTGCCGGACGCCAAGATCTCGTACTTCCGGCACCCGGGCGGTGCCTGGACCCAGGCGGCCGTGGACGTCGCCAAGGAGGGGCGGCCGACGACGCCGATCGCCGAGACGATCGCGGCGGACCTGGCCAAGCTCGGCTAACGGCTGAGGCGGACGGTCACGATCTGGAACGGGCGCAGCCGCAGGAGGAGTCCGTCCTGGAGTGCGTCCCGTTCCAGGTCGCGTTCCAGGAGGTCGGTCTCGGTGGCGGCGGTCACCGGGAAGTCCGCTCGCAGGTGGGCGGTGGCCCGGCCGCCGAGCGCCTCGTAGACGCGGACGACCACGTCGCCGGACCGGTCGTCGGCCAGCTTGACGGCCTCGACGACCACCGACTCCGGCGGGTTCGCCCGCACGTGGACCAGCGGCTCGACGGGTTCGCCGCGGACCGTGCGGACGGGCAGGTTGATCTCGTAGCCGGCGCGGACCGCGTCGGCGACCGTGGCGCCGGGCACGAGTGCGTAGCGCATGGCGTGGCGGCCCTGGTCGGTCTCCGGGTCGGGGAACCGCGGCGCCCGCAGCAGGGACAACCTGACGACGCTGTACGTGCCTCCGCCCGGCTTAGCCACCCGCCGGACGTCATGGCCGTAGGTGGAGTCGTTGGCGAGCGCGACGCCGTAGCCGGGCTCGGCGACCCGCACCCACCGGTGCGCGCACACCTCGAACCGGGCGGCGTCCCAGGAGGTGTTCTCGTGGGTGGCGCGCTCGAGGTGTCCGTACTGGGTCTCGTACCGGGCCCGGTCCGTGTGGACGTCGAGCGGGAAGGCCACCTTGAGGAACTTCTCGCTCTCGTGCCAGTCCACCTCGACGCGGAAGTCGACCCGGCGGGCCCCGGCCGGGAGGGTGATCTCCTGGAGCACCGTGGAGGCGCCGAAGGCCCGGGACACCCGGATCGTGTCGCCGGCCAGGGTCAGCTCGGTCGTGGTGTCCACATCGGTGACCAGGTCGCGGTAGAACGGGTCGACGTCCCACGCGTCCCACTGGTTGGGCTCGTCGCGGTGCAGCTGCAGGAGGTTGGCCGGGGCGGCGAGCACTTCGCGGCCGGCCTTCAGGTCGAGGACCGAGACGACCAGGCCCCGGCTGTCCACGGTGACCTGGAGGCGGCCGTTGTCGAGGACGTAGCCGCCGTCGCGCGCCTCGGCCCGGACGATGCCGGCGGCCACGGGTGGGTGGCCGGCGCCCATCGCGGGCAGGCCGTCGCGGGCGAAGGGGGACGCGTTGAACGCGACCACGCCGGCGGTTGCCTCGGTTCTGAGCGCCCCGGCGATCAGTGACTCCAGCTCCGCTTCGACGCGAGCGTACGCCTCCCGCGCCTCACGGTGGACCCAGGCGATCGATGATCCGGGGAGGATGTCGTGGAACTGGTGCAGCAGCACGGTTTTCCAGAGCCGGTCCAGCGTCTCGTAGGGATAGTCGGCTCCCGTGCGGACCGTGGCGGTCGTGCACCACAGCTCGGCCTCGCGCAGGAGATGCTCCGACCGGCGGTTGCCGCGCTTGGTCGCGGCCTGCGAGGTGTAGGTGGCGCGGTGCAGCTCGAGGTAGAGCTCCCCGACCCAGACCGGTGCCTGGTCGCCGTACTCCCGTTGCGCCGCCTCGAAGAACGCCTGCGGCGCCTCCATCACGACGCGCGGTGCACCCTCCAGATCGGACAGTCGCCGCGCCCGGGCGATCATCTCCCTGGTCGGCCCGCCACCG
Organism: Asanoa sp. NPDC050611; assembly: GCF_040654855.1. NCBI lineage: Bacteria > Bacillati > Actinomycetota > Actinomycetes > Micromonosporales > Micromonosporaceae > Asanoa > Asanoa sp. NPDC050611. The sequence continues at coordinate 8,698 of NZ_JBFAIU010000276.1, read as the reverse complement.
CCGTCGCCGTGGCCGAACGGCAGCAGCGAGCGGGTCGCGCCGCCCTTGTCGCGGAAGTTGCGCACGGCGTGGGCGAGCTCGGCCCCGGTCAGCTCGCCGTTGTAGGTGTCGGCCGGCGGGAAGTGCGTGAACACCCGGGTCCCGTCGATGCCCTCCCACCAGAACGTGTGGTGCGGGAACCGGTTGGTCTGGTTCCAGGAGATCTTCTGGGTGAGGAACCAGCGGGTCCCGCTGAGCTTGACGATCTGCGGCAACGCGGCCGAGTACCCGAACGAGTCCGGCAGCCACGCCTCCAGTGTTTCGATGCCGAACTTCTCGAGGAACCACCGCTTCCCGTGTACGAACTGGCGCGCCATCGCCTCGGAGCCGGGCATGTTGGTGTCGGACTCGACCCACATCCCGCCCACGGGCACGAACCGCCCCCTCCGCACGTGGTCGGCGACGCGGGCGAACACCTCGGGCCGGTGCTCCTCGAGCCAGGCGAACTGCTGTGCGGAGGACATCGCGTACACGAGGTCGGGGTTGGTGTCGAGCAGGTCCGCGACGTTGGCCGCGGTGCGCGCGACCTTCCGGACGGTCTCGCGCTGCGGCCAGAGCCAGGCGGTGTCGATGTGGGCGTGCCCGACGGCGGTGATCCGGTGGGCGCTGGCGTGCGCGGGCCTCGTGAGCTGGCCCGCGAGCGCCTCGCGGGCCGCGGCGGCGGTGCCGGACAGGTCGGCCGGGTCGAGCGCGTCCATCGCCCGCGAGATCGCCCGGAGGATCTCGTGCGCGCGGGGCTCGCCCGCCGGGAGCTGCTGGCGCAGCTCGGCGAGCACGTCGAGGTCGAGGACCAGATCGGCGAGCACCTCGTCCCGGACGGTGATGTCGGCGCGGACCAGCCGGTAGAGGGGCGCGTCGCCGGCGGTGGCGAGGTCGCCGAGGTCGGTCGGGCGGAACGACTCGAGCACCGTCGGATTGGCGGCGGCCTCGACGTAGAGGTCGACGTCGCCGCCTTCGACGGGGATCCAGTCGTTGCGGGGGTGCAGTCCCTTCCGCACGGAACCGTCGGGACGGTAGACGAGCCCTTCGGCCTGGAAACCCGGCGAGGCGTTGTTCCACCCGAGGTCGACGACCACCTCGAGCCGCGCCGCCGCGGGCACGCCCGCCGGCACCGCGCCGGTCAACCGGAACCAGGTCGTGCGCCAGGGCGGTCCCCACGCGCCACCGAGCGGGAAGGGCGTGAACCGCCCCTCCGCGAGGGCGGTCGCCGGTGGGACCGGCTCGCCGGGAACGTGCCAGGCGGTGACGTCGAGGCCGGCGACGACGCGGTGCACCGCGGGCCGGAGTCGTTCGGAAAGGAGCCGGGCCAACCGTTGTTCGACAACGGTCCGGTCGTCATGCACCCGCGTAGCCTATCGATCTCACCCGACCGGGCGTCCATGATCATGCGGTGCGCGATTCTCCCGAACCGGAACGGGTGCGCGGGTGATGCTGGCACGATCGGAATCGGACCGCGTACCGCCGACGCGAGGGGGTTCCTCATGGCACGGCCCACCATCGTCCTGGTCCACGGCGCGTGGGCCGACGGGTCCAGCTGGAACGCCGTCGCGAGTGCGCTGCTGACCCGGGGTTTCACCGTCCTGACGCTGCCGAACCTGCTGCGCGGCCCGAAAACCGACGCGGCGTACATCGCGTCATGCCTGGAGCAGCGGACGCGCGGGCCGGTGGTGCTGGTCGGACACTCGTACGGCGGCTTCGTCGTCACGAACGCCGCGAAGGCCGGCGGCGACGTGCGGGCGCTGGTGTACATCGACGCGTTCGCCCCGGACGAGAACGAGACCGTCTTCCAGATCCTGGGCGACTCCGGCTCGGCGCTCGCGGTGCCCGACCCGACCACCGTCCTCGACCTGGTCCGCTACCCGGGCGCGCCGGAGGGCGACCTGGACGCGTTCCTCAAGCCCGACTCGGTGCACACCGCGTTCGCGCAGGACCTGCCGGAGGCGGACCGCTGGCTCATCGTGCAGAGCCAGCGCCCGATCACGTTGAGCGCGAACAACACGCCGTCGGGCGTGCCGGCCTGGAAGTCGCTGCCGAGCTGGACGGTGATCGGCAACGACGACCGCGTCATCCCCGCGGCCACCCAACGCCGCATGGCCGAGCGCGCCGGCGCCACCGTCACCGACGTGGACGCCTCCCACGTCTCAATGGTCTCGCAGCCCCAGGTGACCCTCGACGCCATCCTCGCGGCCGCGGAGTCGGTCTAGGCGTACCCCCGTTGCTGAGCCGTTTTGCACCTTTTGAGGTTTAGGTCGGCCTAGCGTCACTGGCGTGCAGGTGTGGAACACGCCCTCCGACCGGCTCGGGATGGAGTGGCGGATCGAGGTGCGCGACACCGGGCACGTCAGCGTGTTCCGGCGGACCGGACGGCGGGTCGGGCACGCGCCGCTGCGGCATCCGCGGGACCTGCACGAGCTGGGTCGCTGGCTGGTCGAGCGCGGGATCGATCCGGACCAGCTCAGGGCACCATGAACGCCTATGCGTGACTCGTTTCTCAGTGGGAAAACTTGCCCACAGCGCAAGATCAGGAGGATGCTGGAGGTGATCGAACACCGTTCCGGAGGGATCTCCCTGCGATGAGTGCCACCACAACGACCGCCCGGTCGCACGCCGAACCGGGCCGGATGAGCCACCGGCAGACCCTCGAAGCGCTCAGCGGGCTGCTGCTCGTGCTCTTCGTGGCACTGGTCAGCAGCACGGTCGTGTCCACCGCCCTGCCGCGGATCATCGGCGCGCTGAACGGGTCGCAGACCCAGTACACCTGGGTGGTCACCGCGACCCTGCTGTCCGCCACCGCGACGACCCCGATCTGGGGCAAGCTGGCCGACCTGTTCAACAAGAAACAACTGATCCAGATCTCCATCGTGATCTTCGTCGTCGGCTCGGCGATCGCCGGGCTCAGCCAGAACGCCGGCCAGCTGATCGCGGCCCGCGCGTTCCAGGGCATCGGCGTCGGCGGCCTGCAGGCGCTGGTCCAGGTGGCGATCGCCGCGATGATCCCGCCGCGCGAGCGGGGCCGCTACAACGGCTACCTCGGCGGCGTGATGGCCCTGGCCACGGTCGGCGGCCCGCTGCTCGGCGGCCTGATCGTCGACACGTCGTGGCTCGGCTGGCGCTGGTGCTTCTTCGTCGGCGTACCCATCGCGATCATCGCCCTGGTCCTGCTCCAGGCCACGCTGCGCCTGCCCACCATCAAGCGCGAGAACGTGAAGATCGACTACCTGGGCGCGACGCTGATCGCCGCCGGGGTCAGCGTGCTGCTCATCTGGATCTCGTTCGTGGACGGCACGTTCCCGTGGCTGTCCTGGCAGACCTACCTCATGGTCGGCGGCGCGGTGGTCCTGCTCGCGCTCGCCGTGCTGGTCGAGTCGAAGGCGTCGGAACCGGTGGTGCCGCTCCACATCGTCAGGCAGCGCACCACGGCGCTGGCCATCCTGGGCAGCCTGGCGGTCGGCATGGCGATGTTCGGCGGCGCGGTCTTCCTGGGCCAGTACTTCCAGATCGGCCGCGGCTACTCACCCACCGAGGCGGGCCTGCTGACCATCCCGCTGATGGCGGGCGTGCTGCTCTCCTCGATCGTCGCGGGCCGCCTGATCTCGAAGACGGGCAAGATCAAGCCGTACATCGTGGTCGGCTCGATCGTCCTGGTCGCCGGCTTCGCGATGCTCGGCACGATCGACCACGCGACGTCGCTGGTCTTCGTCGGCGCGGGCATGCTGCTGGTCGGCATCGGCGTCGGCATGACGATGCAGAACCTGGTGCTCGCCGTGCAGAACGGCGTGCAGCTCAAGGACATCGGCGCGGCCAGCTCGTCGGTAGCCTTCTTCCGCTCCCTGGGCGGCGCCATGGGCGTCTCGATCCTGGGCGCGGTGCTGGCGAACCGGGTCACGGACCAGATCACCCACGACCTGGCCGCGGCGGGCGTCCCCGCGGGCGCGGCGTCATCGGGGACGAGCGCCCTGAACCTCAACGCCCTGCCGGAAGCGTTCCAGCACATCGTACGAGCGGCCTACGGCGACGCGACGGGCCACATCTTCCTCATCTCGGCGGCGATCGGGGTGGTGGGTGTGATCGCGGCCCTGCTGCTGAAGCCGGTCACGCTCCGCACGAGCCTGGACCTGGCCGACCGGGAGCGCGCGGTGTCCACGGCCGCGGGCGCCATCGACGGGGTCGCGGACGCGGAGGAGCCGGTCGCGCAGAACGGCGCCCGCCCGACCAGCCGCTGAGTCACGAACCGGGCCCCTGCCGACACCCCTTTGTTCGGCAGGGGGCCCGCTCGTCGTTCTCGACCGCGCCCGGACCTCAGCCACGTCAGCCGGCCCTCCTGCCCGCCACGACCGCGCTCCAGGGTCATCACCTCACGACCTCGTAGTGGGCCCAGATGGTGCCCTCGCTCCCGACCTTCACGTCTATCGTGCGTAGTCGGGTCGGCAGCGAGCCGACGCCGGCGGGTGGGCCGTCCATGACCGACGGTGTGTCGAGGCCGCCGACAAGGGCCGGGACCGTGATGACATGGAGCTCGTCGACCAGCCCGGCACGCAGGAGAGCGCCGTTGAGGCCACCGCCGGCCTCGGACAGGACGCAGGTGGCGCCCAGCTCGGTGCGCAGCTTCCGCACCGCGGCGGTGAGGTCGTCGGCGCACAGGTAGGGGATGTCCTCGCGCCGCAGGTAAGCGAGGTAGCGCGCCGGCGTGTGCGGGTCGACGATCACCAACAGGCGCGTGTCGCCCTCCTGCTTGCGGGTCCACCGCACCCGGCCACGACGGTCGACGACCGCGAACCACCGGTCGCTCGACGCGCTCGGAGAGCCCACCTCCGCGGCATCCGGTAGCTCGAGCGGGCCCGCCTCCGGACCCACGAACGTGCCGCTGCCCTCGAGGACAACGGTCGGATGGTGGGTGGCTTCGATGGCGGCCGCCCGCCTGGCCAGCAGATCGTCGACGTCTGCCGGCCAGGCGGCGCGCCAGCGGGCATGCACGCCCGGGTCCAGGAGGAGCTCGCCACGGCCGAGCGTCACCCGCCCGTCCGCCGTCGCGGTCACCGCGACGACCACCCGAGGAAGCTCCTGTGTCATGGCGGCGACGCTATCGCCACCCCCCGACACTTCTCAGCCGGCGGGCGGGAAGGGATCGTCCTGATAGGTGTACTCGTTCTCGATCCGACCGTCGGCGTTGTGCACGATGAGCTGGCTGGGCTGGTTGCCCTTGGCGACCTTCCGCCCCGCGGCGACCGCGTCGGCCTTGGTGGAGTGGCTGCTGTCGGCCGACGAGCCGTGCTCAACCCTCCACCCGCCGCCGTCCGGCACGACGTGATACTGCGTACGCGATGTCATGGCACCTCCACAATGGTGTCCTGAAAGCAGTCCCTCCTGTATGTCCCTACCCGCCACCGAGCGTCCGAATCCTGAGGAAGAGGGCCTACCGCCATTGGGCGACGCTCGACAGTTCACCGGTGAGCAGGTCCGGCCGACCCCAGAAGTCACCCACGCGCGTGCTGAACACCGCGACCAGGCCGTCAGACCCCGCATACACCACGTAGAAGCCGACGTCCCAATGCCGTTCGGGCGAGACAGCCGGCGGCCGCAGTCGCAGGCGCTCGGTGCCGTCAGGCTCGAACACCACCGCGTTGTCGAGGCGGTCGGCGCGCTCGACGACGATGACGCTCGGCGGATCCGCCCAGGCCGTGACGCTCGCCGGCGGCGCCGGGAAGGTCATCTCGACCGCGACGTCGCCCCAGCTCCACCGGACGAGCCGCTCCCCCTCCCGCCACCGCACGTCAATCGCCATCAACGCGATCAGCCGGTGTCATCGCGCGACCGATCAGGACTCCGCGCGGCCGTTGCGCCAGTAACCCATGAAGGCCACCGACTTCCGGTCCCACCCCAGCTCCTTCACCAGATGCCGGCGCAGGGTCGTGATGGCGGCCGACTCCCCCGCCAGCCACGCGTACCGGTCCCCCGCGGCCCCGTCCTCCGGGACCTCCCAAATGTCGCCGTCCGGCTCCAGCTCGTCAACCGCCGCGCGTACGCCCGCCGGGACCGGGGTCCGGTGGCCCGCCACCACGTGCCGCACCGCTGCCACCAGCCGCGACCCGTAGTCGTGCCCGCCGTCCCGGCACACCCACGTCACCCGCATGCCGTCCGGGGCCGACAGCGGCAGCAGTGCGTCGTCCCGGGACGGGATCTCCAGGACCACGTCGCCGCGGGTCGTGCGGGGCAGGCGTGCGAGGATCGCCGCCACCGCGGGCGCCGCGGTCTCGTCGCCGGCGATCAGCAGGCGCGCGCCAGGCGGTGGGCGGAACTCCAGGCCGCCGTGGTCGCCGGCGTGCGCGGCGTTCGGGCCGATCAGCACCAGCGCGTCGCCCGGCGCCGCGACCAGGGCCCAGCGCGACGCCGGACCCCCGTCCCCGTGCAGGACCATGTCCACGTCGACCTCGCCGAGGTCGGCCCGCACCGCCGAAGCCGTGTACGTCCGGATCGGGTTGCGGTGCTCGTCCGGCAGCGACCGCCACCGTGACCACCAGTCCTCGTCCGTCGGCAGGAAGTCGAACTCGTGCACCGGCACCGGCAGGCACAGCTTGATCCGCTGGTCGTAGCCGTTGTCCGCGAACGACGTCAGGCAGTCGCCGGCGAACGTGACGCGGATGAACGACGGGCTCAGCCGCCGCACGGCAGACACCGTGACCGGGAAGAACCGCCACGCGGGGGTCATGACACACCTCCAGCGGACGCGGTACGCGACCGCCACAACAGCCAGACGAAGTACGGTGTCCCGATCAGCGCCGTGACCAGGCCCGCGGGGATCTGGGCCGGCGCGATGACCGTCCGGCCGAGGGTGTCGGCGCCGCTGACCATCAGCGCGCCGAGCAGGGCGGCCACCGGCAGGGCACGCGAGTGCCGCGACCCGACGAGGGCCCGCGCCGCGTGCGGCGCGACCAGGCCCACGAAGCCGACCACGCCCACCGCCGACACCGCTGTCGACGTCAGCAGCGCGGCCGCCACCAGTGCGACCAGGCGGGTGCGGTCCAGCCGGACGCCGAGCACCCGCGGCGTGTCCTCGTCGAGCGCGAGCAGGTCCAGGTCCCGCCGGGCGTAGGCGAGCAGCGGCACGGCGACCGCCAACGCCGCCAACACCGGGACGAGCTGTCCGGCGGTACGCCCGTACGTCGACCCCGACAGCCACGTCAGCGCCTTGCCGGTGTTCCACGGGTCCGTCGCGATGATGATCGTCGTGATCAACGCGAACAGGCCCGTCTGCACGCCGATCCCGACGAGCACGAGCCGGTCGGAGCTGAGCCCGCCGCGCCACGAGAGCCGGTAGACGAGTACGAACGCCAGCAGCGCGCCGACGCCGGCCGCACCCGACATCGCCCACACCGAGGCCAGCGGCACGAACGAGATCAGCAGGACGGCGCCCACACCCGCGCCGGCCGAGATGCCGAGCAGGCCCGGCTCCGCCAGCGCGTTGCGGCACACCGCCTGGACCGTCGTGCCGGCCAGGGCCAGCGCCGCCCCGGCCAGCAGTGCCGCGAACACCCGCGGGTAGCGCTGGTCGAGCACGAACGTGTAGGCAGGCCCGGTCCGGCCGGCGATCCAGTTGGTCACGTCGCCGAGCAGCACCCAGGTGTCCCCGCCGAGCATGCCGACGATGACCGCCGCCACCGCCAGCACCGCGCAGACGACGAGGACGACGAGAAAAGCACCACGTGACCGCAGCCGCCCGGACGTCGACTGTGGAGTGTTGCCCGCGTCCCGGTGCCGCCGCGCCAGCCAGACCAGCACGGCGGCACCGAACAGCGACGTCACGACGCCGGTCGGCACCTCGACACCGGCCTGCGCGCCGACGACCGCCCGCAGCAGCACGTCGGAGCCGACGACGACGAGCACGCCGACGATGCCGGACAACGGCAACAGGACCCGGTGCCGCTGCACGCCGGGCACCGGGCGGGCGAGCAGCCGCACGATGACGGGCGCGCAGAGCCCGACGAACCCGACCGGCCCGACCAGCGTGACCGCGGCCGCGCACAGCAGCACGGTCAGCACCACGACGACCAGCCGCGTGCGCCGCACGTCGACGCCGAGCACGGTCGCCGGGTCGTCGCCGAGGGCCAGGATGTCCAGCCGCCGGGCGGCCAGCAGAAGACCGGCGAGAGCCAGCACGACCACGGGCGAGACCTGCGTGACGGCGTGCAGGTCGCTCTGCACCAGCGAGCCGTTGCCCCACGCGTACAGGCCGATGGTGTTCTGCTCGAAGAGCAGCAGGAGCACCATGGTGAGCGACTGGAGGGCCAGCGCGACCGCGGTCCCGGCCAGGATCAGCCGGGTCGGTCCGGCCCGGCCGCCCGCCGAGAGGGCCAGCACCACGCCGGCCGCGGCGAGCCCGCCGAGGAACGCGAGCCCACCGGAGAGGAACAGCGGCAGGCTGAGCCCGAACGCGGACGCCGTGACGACGGCCAGGAATGCGCCCGCGTTGACGGCGAGCGTGTCCGGCGACGCGAGCGCGTTGCGGGCCAGCGACTGCAGCCCGGCACCGGCGACGCCGAGCGCCACGCCGACGACCAGCGCGGCGAGCAGCCGCGGCAACCGGGAGGCGACGAGCACCTGCGCGGCACCGGCGTCGGACGAGCCGAACAGCAGCCGCACCAGGTCCGTGAAGCCGACCGAC
>NZ_JBFAIU010000275.1:0-10448 GCF_040654855.1 Asanoa sp. NPDC050611 | reverse complement strand
GGTCGTGCGGGCCTTCTCGGATCCCAACGTGGTCCACGTCGACGGCAAGGTGTCGCCCGCCCGACGGACCCGGCAGCGACGCGCAGCGAGCGGTGTCTGGCGGGAGCGACGGTCGCGCCCACGACGGGCCCGAGTAAATGAAGAAACGCCCCTGGACCCGAGCCCAGGGGCGTTCCTCGACGGATCAGTCGGCGATGGCTTCGGCCTTGGCGAGGGCGACCTCGGCGTCGTCGGCCGGGGTCTCCTTCTTGTCGGCGTCGCCGAGGCCGCGCAGCGGGATCTCCTTGACGAACCAGGCCAGGACCGGCACCAGGACCACGATCACGGCCGCCCAGACGAAGACGTACGCGATCGAGTCGGCCAGGCCGCCCATCACCGCGTCGCGGATCTGCGCGGGTAGGTTCTGGAGCGCGGTCGGGTTGACCCCTGCCCCGCCGCCGTCGCCGGAGAGCGCACCGCCCGCCGGCGACTTAGCCAGATGGTGCACGAAGAGCGCACCGAAGAGCGCGATGCCGATCGAGCCGCCGATGGAGCGAAAGAACGTGGCGGCGCCGCTGCCCGCACCCAGGTCCTTCTGCTCGACGCTGTTCTGCGCGATCAGCATCGAGGTCTGCATGAGGAAGCCCATGCCGACGCCGAGGACGACCATGTAGAGCGACAGGACCAGCTTGGTGGTGTCGGCGTTGATCGTGGACAGCAGGATCATGCCGCCGAGCAGGGCCACACCGCCAAGGATCGGGAAGATCCGGTAGCGGCCCGTCTTGGTGATGACCCGGCCGGTGATCACCGAGACGACCAGCATGCCGAACATCAGCGGCAGGAGCAGCAGGCCGCTGTTGGTCGCGGACGCGCCCTGCACGGTCTGCTGGAACAGCGGCAGGAAGTTCATCGCGCCGAACATCGCGAAGCCGAGCAGGAAGCCGACCGCGGAGATCAGGGCGAAGTTGCGGTTGGCGAACAGGTGCAGCGGCAGGATCGGCTCGGGTGCGCGGCGCTCGACGAAGCCGAACGTCACGAGCGCGACCAGCGTCAGCGCGGCGAGGCCGAGGATCTGCGGCGAGGTCCAGTCGTACTCGTTGCCGCCCCAGGTCGTGATCAGCACGAGCGCGGTGATGCCGACGGAGAGCAGCCCGGCGCCGAGGTAGTCGATGCGGTGCTCGGTGCGGTAGCGCGGCAGGTGCATGCGCGTCGCGAGGACCAGCAGGGCGAGGCCGCCGAGCGGCAGGTTGACGTAGAACGCCCAGCGCCACGACAGGTGGTCGGTGATGAAGCCGCCGACCAGCGGGCCCGCGACCATCGCGATCGCCATGATGCCGGCGATCATGCCCTGGTAGCGGCCGCGCTCGCGGGGCGGCACCAGGTCGCCGATGATCGCCATGACGCCGACCATCAGGCCGCCGGCGCCCAGGCCCTGGACGGCCCGGAAGGCGATCAGCTCGATCATGCCGTCGCCGGTGCCGCCGAACATCGCAGAGCCGGCCATTCCGCAGAGTGCGGAGCCGATCAGGAAGATAATGATCGACGTCAGGAAGATGGACTTGCGGCCGTAGAGGTCGCCGAGCTTGCCCCAGATCGGCGTCGAGACGGTCGTGCCGAGGACATAGGCGGTGACCACCCAGGTGAAGTGGTCGAGACCTCCGAACTCGCTGACGATGCGCGGCAGCGCCGTGCTGACGATCATGTTGTCGAGCATCGCGAGCATCATCGCGATCATCAGACCGCCGAGGATGACGCGGATCTTCTGCGGAGTCATGGCCCGCATCGCGTCAGTGGTCAATCGGAACGCCCCCCATAGTGATCGGACTTACTTGCCGACCGGCTAGTCTCCTTACTAGCCGTACGGTAAGCTCCGTACTAACCGGGCGTCAAGTTAGTTTGGGAGTCAGAGTGGCGGAGAGCACGCGAGGCCGGATCCAGGCCGTCGCGCTCGAGCTCTTCACGGAGAACGGGTACGAGAAGACCTCGCTCCGGGAGATCGCCGAGCGGCTCGGGGTGACCAAAGCCGCCTTGTATTACCACTTCAAGAGCAAGGACGAGATCGTCTCGAGCTTCGCCGAGGATCGGCTGCGGCGGCTCGACGAGATCATCGAGTGGGCGCAGGCGCAGCCGCCCGGGCCGGAGCGGCGCCAGAAGCTCCTGTCCCGCTACGCCGACGAGTTCTTCGCCAGCAATCACCCGTCCGTGATGCGGTTCTTCGAGCAGAACCAGACGGTCGTCAAGACCATGTCGGCCGGCGTGGAGATGCGCGACCGGATGATGCGGGTGGCCGGCCTCATGGCCGACGACGCCGACGACCCGCCCGCCCAGCTGCGCGCCGCGCTCGCCCTGTTCGCGGTGCACGGGAGCTGGTTCGCGATAAAGCGGGAGATACCGCTCGAGGAGCGGAAGCGGATCGCCCTCGAGGTCGCCGAGGACCTGTGGCGCCCGCGGGTCAGCTCGTGAGCGGCAGCCGGAGCGCCTCGAGGTCGACGCCCGGGAACGGCGACCAGTCGCGTTCCGGCACCCGGGTGAAGCCCAGCCGGGCGTAGAGGCGCTTGGCGGGCGCGGAGAAGCTGCGCACGCAGATCACGATGGCCTGGCAACCGAGCGCCGTGGCGCGCTCCACGCAGGCCCGGACCAGCGCCTCGCCGGCACCACGCCCCTGTGCGGCCGGGTCGACGGCCAGCATCCGGAACTCGGCCTCGCCGTCGATGGACAGCTCCGCGTACGCCGTGCCGGGCAGGACAAAGGTGACCGAGCCGAGCACCTGGCCGGTGTGCTCGTCGGCGGCGACCAGCAGCTCGCCGGCCTCGGCGCGGGTCTCCACGTCGGCCAGCTTCTTGTCGTAGCCGTGGTCGCCGGCGAGCTGGCCGTCGGCCCGGTAGGCGTCGACGGTCAGCCGGGCCACGGCGGGAAAGTCCGCCGCGGTCGCGGGCCTGATCCGCAACGTCATTCGATCACCGCGATCAGGTCGCCCTCCTGGACGACGTCGCCCTCGTTGACGGCGAGCTGCTTGAGCGTCCCGTCGGACTCGGCGATGACCGGGATCTCCATCTTCATCGACTCGAGGATGACCAGCGTGTCGCCCTCGGCGATGGTGTCCCCCGCCGCCGCCACGACCTTCCACACGTTCGCCACCATCTCGGCGCGGATCTCGTCAGCCATCGCGTGGTCCTCCCTCTGGTCTGTGGTCAGCATCCAACCATGCGCCGGCCGTCGGTGCGCCGCTGGCGGGCCGACTAGGATCGTCGGGTCACCGGAGCGATCGGGTCGGAACAGGAGGTCGACGATGGCGAAGAAGAGCCGTAAGAAGAAGGCACGTAAGAAGAGCGCCGCCAACCACGGCAAGCGCCCCAACTCCTGAACAGCCAACGTCGCCGGCCCGATCTCGGGCCGGCGACGGGCTTCATACGTCGGTGCGGAGCTCCGTCAGCTTGCTGCGCAGGCGGGCGAGGAGCTCCACCGGTGCGGTCTCGTTGCCGCAGCAGCGGGCGACCAGCGCCTTGACCTCCTGCTCGATGCCGTACTCGGCCAAGCAGGGCGAGCACTCGTCGAGATGGGTGCGGATCAGGTCGCGGCGCTCGTCGGCGCACTCGAGGTCGAGATAGAGGTAGACCTCTTCGAGCACTTCGCTGCAGTCGGTCTCGTGGGGGTTACCGCAACTCACGGTTCCTCACACCTCCTGACGCGCCGCGGCGGCGTCACCCGACGGAGTGCGGGTGAAGCCTCGATCCGCAGCGTAGCGCTCCAGGAGGTTCCGCAGGTTGCGTCGGCCGCGGTGAAGTCGCGACATGACCGTGCCGATCGGGGTGTTCATGATGTCGGCGATCTCCTTGTAGGAGAACCCCTCGACGTCAGCGAGGTAGACGGCCAACCGGAACTCCTCCGGCAGCTGCTGCAGCGCGTTCTTCACGTCGCTGTCCGGCAGCCGGTCGAGCGCCTCGGTCTCGGCCGAGCGCAGGCCGCTGGAGGTGTGCGACTCGGCGTTGGCGAGCTGCCAGTCGGTGATCTCCTCGGTCGGCGCCTGGACGGGCTGGCGCTGCCGGCGGCGGTAGGAGTTGATGTAGGTGTTGGTGAGGATCCGGTAGAGCCACGCCTTGAGGTTGGTGCCTTCCTCGAACTGGTGGAAGGCGGCGTAGGCCTTGAGGAACGTCTCCTGCACCAGGTCCTCGGCGTCCGCCGGGTTGCGGGTCATCCGCAGGGCCGCGGCGTAGAGCTGGTCGACGAAGGGCAGCGCGTCACGCTCGAACCGGGCCCGCCGCTCGTCGGTCGGCTCGTCGGTTCGGGTCTTCTCCGGCTGCGTCAAGCGCACGTCCCCCCTCGACTGTCCCGACGAGGATACGCGGCGCACACCATCGTCCGAGTCAGTTGTGGGTTGGTTGCCCCCGATGAGGCCGTGAGTAACGTCGCTCGCCGGCCATTCGGGCGCGGACAGAAGTGCCCGGAACCGGCCGGTGTCGCGGTCGCCCCGCGTAGCTGCATGCACTGGGAAGAGCCCCCTTGCCGTCTTTACAGGTACGACGGCTGTAACAAGGGCTGGCTCGTGGGAATTCCCGCAGGTGGGGCCCCTTGAACAACCCAACTCGCCTCGGGGATCTGGTCCCCGAGGCGAGGTGGGCCTGGGAGGTTGATGCGGACCGGGGGGTCCGCGGACTCGTGGAGGGAGTCCCCAGGGCAAGCCTGGCTCAGCAGGCTCAACGAGTCACTTCCGCGACAGTTACGGACGGGCCCAGCCCTTGCCCCGCAGCCACTCCACCACCAGCTGCCCCAGGCCACGCGGATCGCCCCGCAGGTCGTGCCGTTGGCCCGGGCGCACCACGACCTCGACGCCGGGCGACGCGTCCGGCACGCCGAACGGGTCACGGTCGCCGTTGACGACCAGCGTGGGCACGCCGGTGAGCAGTTCCTCGGCCCGGGACCGCTCGGGGCGTCCCGGTGGATGCAGCGGGAACGCCAGGCAGACGATGCCGGCAGCGCCGAGGGCGACCGACGTGCGGCAGGCCACCCGCGCCCCACTGGACCGCCCGCCGACCACCAACGGTGGCGGCTCGCGGTAGCCCTTGACGATCTCGTGCACGACCGCCGACCACGCGGCGTCGAGCTGTGCCGCGGGCGCGGGCGCGCGGCGGCCCGCCACCCGGTAGGGCTGGGTGACGCGCACGACGGACAGGCCCGCCGCGAGTGCGGCACGGCGGACCGCCATCAGGTCGGGCGCCTCGACGCCCCCACCGGCGCCGTGCCCGAGCACGAGCAACGCCGACGGCCGGCCGTCAGCCTCATCGGTTTCGGCCACGGCCGGGCCGTGCGGTGTCGCGATCTGTGTGACCCCCATGGCCCCATTCTGCTGGCCGGGAGCGCCAGGTCAGCTCACCGGCACCAGTTCGAGCGAAAGGTCGCGCATCGGCGGCCCGGAGTCGATGGTCTCGGCGCCGCGGGTGAGCTGACCTCGCCAGGCGACCAGCATCGCCCGCCGCTCCCGTGGTGTGGTGCCGCCCCAGACGCCGTGGCAGTCGCCGACCTCGAGCGCCCACGCGAGGCACGCACCCTGGACGTCGCAGGTGCGGCAGAGCGCGATGGCGGTGTCGGCCGGCTCACTCGGCGCCGGGAAGAACGTCTCCGGATCGACGGATTGGCACACGCCGCGCGTGCGCCAGGCCTCGTCGAGTTGTCGTTCGGCCGACGCCCTCAGCAGTCGTGGATCCCGACGTGCGGCGGCGACCTCATGCGGGCGTGGCATACGCGCCCGTGTCATCTACAACCCACCTCCCCCGTGGGGCCGGCTTTCCGCGCGACTGGCGCAAGATCGGTTTCCCAATGGGTGTCGTCGCCCGGTGCGAGAAGGCACCCATTGCCGGCGCTGTGTTCTATCGCACTCGTGACGTCGGAGACAAGAGGTTGCATCGAACATGCGGAAAGTCTGTTGCAAGAAATCGCAACAAGACGCCGGGAAAGGGAAAAATCAACCGGTGTGAATTGAAGATCAGAAAAGGGTGAGTTCGACCGGCGCCTCGTGCGGCGCGGCCAGTGCCGGGGCAGCCACCCGGGCCAGCAGTTCGGGGCCGTCGTTGCGCACGTCGCCGACCGCCGGGCCGACGGGCCGGATCTCGATGCCGTCCAGCGTCTCGTCGGACGGCGGGGCGAGCATCTCGGCCGGATCGCCGCCGCCGGCCAGCCAGGCCGCCCAGCGGTCGGGCGCGAGCACCAGCGGCATCCGGTTGTGCACGAGAGCCAGGTCGCCGAGCGCTGCCATCGTCACGATGCTGCACGTCAGCAGCTTCTGGTCGCCCCACGCGGCCCACAGGCCACCGAACACGACGGGCTCCGGCGCGGTCATGAAATAGGCCTGCTTGCCGCCGCCGGGCTTGCGCACCCACTCGTACCAGCCGTCGGCCGGCACGAGGCAGCGCTTGCCGGCGAACGCCCGCGCGTAGGCCGGTGTGGTGGCCACCGTCTCCGCCCGTGCGTTGATCATGCGGGCCGCGCCCTTGGTGTCGCCTGACCAGCTCGGCACGAGCCCCCAGCGGGCCACCGAGAGCGCGCGGCCGCCCAGGCTCCGGGACATCCGGATCACCGGCACCGGATCGGTCGGCGCCACGTTGTAGTCGGCCACGAGGCCGTCGCGGGTGTCGTCGAACGCGTCGAAGAGCGCACTGAGGTCGGGCGCGTCCTTCGTCGTCGCGTACCGCCCGCACATGCCCGTCAACCTAGCGCAGTTCGTCCCGGCACGCGGGAGTGCCGGATGTCGATCGCGGAGCGCCGCGCCGGCAGGTCAGACTGGAGTACGTGGCTCAACAGACCGCGCACGTGCCGTGGAACGCGCCCACCGCCCCCGAGCCGGTGAACGCGACCGTCCAGCTGCCCGGCTCCAAGTCGATGACCGCCCGCGCGCTGGTGCTCAGCGCGATCGGGGTCGGCCCCTCGACGCTGTCCCGCCCGCTGCGGGCGCGCGACACCGAGATGATGGCCGGCGGCCTGCGCGCCATGGGCGTCAGCGTCTCCACCGTCGACGACGACCGCTGGGTCGTCCGGCCGGGCACGCTGCAGGGCCCCGCGCACGTCGACGTCGGCCAGGCCGGCACGGTGATGCGGTTCATGCCGGCGATCGCGGGGCTGGCGCAGGGCACCGTGACCTTCGACGGCGACCCGTCGGTGCGGCAGCGCCCGCTGCGGCCGCTGGTCGACGCGCTGCGCTCGCTCGGCGTCAGCATCGACACGCCACCGACCGGCAGCCTGCCGATGACGATCCGGGGCACCGGCCGGGTCACCGGCGGCGAGGTGGTGCTCGACGCGTCCGCGTCCAGCCAGCTCGTCTCCGGCCTGCTGCTGGCCGCCCCCGACTTCGACCGCGGCGTCGTCGTGCGGCACGTCGGCCCGCCGCTGCCGTCCGCCCCGCACGTCCGGATGACTGTGCAGATGCTGCGCGCCGCCGGCGCCGGCGTCGACGATTCCGCGCGGGACGTCTGGGTGGTCGAGCCCGGCAAGCTGACCGGCCGCGGCTGGACGATCGAGCCCGACCTGTCCGGCGCGATGCCGTTCTTCGCGGCCGCGCTGATCACCGGTGGCACGGTCACACTGCTCGGCTGGCCGCGCAGCAGCGCCCAGCCGGTCGACCGGTTGCGGGCGCTGCTCGGCGAGATGGGCGGCGAGGTCTCCCTGGGCACCGAGGGGCTGACCGTGCGGGGCACGGGCGTGCTGCACGGGCTCGACGCCGACCTGTCCGAGGTGGGCGAGATGACCCCGGTGCTGGCCGCGCTCGCCGCGCTGGCGGACTCGCCGTCGAAGCTGCGCGGCGTCGGGCACATCCGCGGCCACGAGACCGACCGGCTGGCCGCGCTGACCCGCGAGCTGACCGCGCTCGGCGCCGCGGTCACCGAGACGCCCGACAGCCTGGAGATCAGCCCCCGGCCGTTGCGCGGCGGCGTCTTCCACACCTACGACGACCACCGCATGGCCCACGCCGGCGCCGTGATCGGCCTGGCGGTGCCGGGGGTCGAGCTCGACGACGTGGCGTGTACCTCCAAGACGATGCCCGACTTCCCGGCACTATGGTCGGCGATGGTCACCGGCAAGTAGGGAGAGGGCACTGGCGGGCAAACGGCGGGAGTACGACGAGGACGACGTGCGGGTGCGACCCGCCCGCTCCTCGCGCCCCCGTACCCGCACCCGACCCCGGCACGACGACGCGGTCGACGGTTTCGTCAGCGCGGTCGACCGGGGCCGATACACGGTCGAGCTCGGCGGTGCCGCCCCGGTGACCGCGATGCGGGCCCGTGAGCTGGGCCGCAAGTCCGTCGTCGTCGGCGACCGGGTCGCGCTGGTCGGCGACACCTCGGGCGCGGCCGGGGCACTGGCCCGGATCGTCCGGATCGCCGAGCGGGCCTCCGTGCTGCGCCGCACCGCGGACGACGACGACACCACGCCCGAGGGCCGCCTCGAACGCGTCGTCGTCGCCAACGCCGACCAGCTCGTGATCGTCAGCTCGCTGTCGGATCCCCCGCCGCGCACCGGCTTCATCGACCGCTGCCTGGTCGCCGCCTACGACGCCGACATCGACCCGTTGCTGTGCCTGACCAAGGCCGACCTGGCCGGGCCCGCCGAGGTGCTCGACTACTACGCCGAGCTGGACCTGCCGCACGTGCTCGTGCGCCCCGACTCCGACCTGACCGAGCTGCGCGACCGGTTGGCCGGGCTGGTCTCGGTCATGGTGGGTCACTCCGGGGTGGGCAAGTCGACCCTGGTCAACCGCCTCGTCCCGGACGCCGACCGGGCGGTGGGCGTGGTCAGCGCGATCGGCCGCGGCCGGCACACGTCGACCAGCGCGGTGGCGCTGCGGCTGCCCGGCGAGGCCGGTTGGATCATCGACACGCCCGGCGTACGCAGCTTCGGGCTGGCCCACGTCTCCGCGGAGAGCCTGCTGCACGGCTTCCCGGACCTGGTCGAGGGCACCGTCGAGTGCCGGCCGAACTGTGAACACACCCCGAACGACGTCGACTGCGCCCTCGACGCCTGGGTCGCCGCCGGCAACGCCGACCCGCGCCGGCTCGCCTCGTACCGCCGGCTGCTCGCGTCCCGCGCCGGGGAAGACACCGAGAACTAGTAACGTCAGCCGCCATGGCCCCCCGGTATTCGGACGACCTCTCGCTCGCGCACGTTCTCGCCGACACCGCCGACAAGATCTCCATGGACCGGTTCCGGGCCCTCGACCTCCGGGTCGAGTCCAAGCCCGACCTGACCCCGGTCTCCGACGCCGACCAGGCGGTCGAACGCGCGCTGCGGTCGACGCTGGGCCGCACCCGGCCGCGGGACAGCGTGCTGGGCGAGGAGTACGGCGCGTCCGAGGCGGCCGCCGGCCCGGGCCACCGCCAGTGGGTGATCGACCCGATCGACGGCACCAAGAACTACATCCGTGGCGTGCCGATCTGGGCCACGCTGATCGCGCTGATGGAGGGCGACCGGCCGGTGGTCGGCCTGGTCTCCGCACCGGCGCTCGGCCGGCGCTGGTGGGCCGCCGTCGGGCACGGCGCGTTCGCCGGCCGGCACACCGCCGCGGCCACCCCGATCCGGGTCTCCGGCGTCCGCCGGATCGGTGACGCGAGCTTCTGCTACTCGAGCCTGCACGGCTGGGAGGAGACCGGTCGCCTGGACCCGATCCTCGACCTGATCCGGCAGAGCTGGCGGAGCCGGGCGTACGGCGACTTCTACGGCTACATGCTCGTGGCCGAGGGCGCCGTCGACGTGATGGTGGAGCCGGAGCTGTCGCTCTGGGATGTGGCAGCGCTCATCCCGATCGTCACCGAGGCCGGCGGCAGTTTCACCGATCTGGCCGGCCGCCCAGGGCCCTCAGGTGGCAGCGCGGTGGCCACGAACGGAAAAATTCACGAAGAGGTGCTTACCCGCCTGAGCTGACGGGTTGTCGGGTTTCACGAGATCATCTCTGACCTGGCGTTTTGATCGAAATACCTGGTGTAACCGCTGGTCATCGGGTTCGGCCGGTCGCCGAGCGCAATGCCAGGAACCTCCGTTACTGTGCCCGGGTGCTGTCCACCAGTTGGGGTTTCCTCGCCGCGATGGTCATCGCCTACGGGGTCGCCAACCTCCTCCAATCGGTCGCGGCAACACGGACCAAGCTGCACACGTCGTGCAACCCGAAGCTGCTGGTCCGGCTGGCCAGCCAGCGCGTCTACCTGTACGGCGTCGCCTTCCAGGTCGTCGGCTTCCTGCTGGCCTTCGTCGCCCGCCGCGACCTGCCCCTCTTCCTCGTCCAGTCGGCGGCATCGGCCGGGTTGGGTGTGACCGCGCTCTGCGGCGTGCTGATCCTGCGCTGGAAGCTGCCCCGGGCCGAGGTGGGTCTGCTCGCCCTGCTGTTCGGTGGCCTCTTCGCGCTGGTGATCTCCGCGAAGCCGGCCCAGGCACACTCGATCGGCTCCGGCGGCCTGGCCGCGCTGCTGGTCTGGCTCGCGGCGATCGCC
>NZ_JBFAIU010000274.1:0-10452 GCF_040654855.1 Asanoa sp. NPDC050611 | reverse complement strand
CGACACCGTCGACGGCCTTGGTCTCGCCGAACTTGTAGTGCAGGTCGCGCACTTCCACGGCGGGCGTGCTCATGCTTGTCTCCCTGCTGGTTCGGCGACGTCGGCGCGCACCTGTTCGAGCAGGCGGCGCAGCGCGGGCAGCGCCGCGGCGATGGCCGCCTGGTCGGCGGGCGTGGCCCGGTCGAGGGCCTGCCCGATCAGCGCGGCCCGGGCCTGGCGCCAGGCCGTGATCCGGTCGCGCGCCTGATCGGTCAGCGTGAGCCGCGCGGCGCGCCGGTCGGCCGGATCGGGCTCGCGGCGCAGCAGGCCGGCGTCGACGAGCTGGTTGACGAGGGTGCTGACGGAGTTGCCGGCGAGGTCGAGCACCTGTGCGGCGGCGGCGATCCCGATGCCGGGCTGGCTGGCGACGACGAAGAGCAGCTCACGCTGCGCCTCGGGCAGCGGCGGCACGGCGACCGCCTCTCTGGTGCGGCGCCGCGAGAGCCGCCGCAACGCGGCCGTGATGGACATCAACTCGCCGACTACCTCCGCGTTGCTGGTCATCTTCCGAAGATTACCTCGGTGACAGAGGTAATCTGGTGGCGACCGGACAAGCTGTCCGTTGTATGCCCTGGAGCGAAAGTTACGGTTTGACGGATGACGAGAATGGGGGTTCTCGTGCGCATAACGGTTGCCGAAGCGCCAACAGGCGGTGTGACGGTGGTGAAACTGGCGGGCGAGCTGGGCGTCGACACGGCGGCGGACCTCGCGACGGCGCTGGAGGAGTTGCTCGCGCGCCCGAACCCGACCAACCGCATCGTCATCGACCTGGCACTGCTGGGTTTCTGCGACTCGATCGGCCTGTCGACGTTCGTCGACGCCCACCGCCGCTGCGCGGCCAACGGCGGCTACCTGGCCCTGGCGGCACCGTCACCGTTCATGCACAAGCTGCTGGGCGTGGTCGGCCTGACCCGCCAGGTCCGCGCCTACGCCACTGTGGCCTCAGCCTGCGCCGGCGGCGAAGAAGGCCGCCTCCGCTAACCGCCGCCGCCTCGTTCGGCGCCACTCCGCTGGCGCCCTGGCCATGACCGCCTACCACGGCAATTTGCCGCCACCTCCCGCGCAGGCGCGGGCGACCATCGCCACCCAGCCCAAATCCGGCCGCCGCCAGCGCCGAGCGGCACGCCCCGCCACCAGCACCACCGCACCACCAAAGCGGCATGTCCGACGCCTCCAGCCCGTCGGCCATCGCCGCTCAGCTCAAACCCGACCGCGCCACCCGCGGAGCGGCACCCCGCCGCCGCCCGAGGACCACCGCAATACCAAAGCGGCATGTCCGACGCCTCCGGCCCCGCGGCCATTGCCGCTCAGCTCAAACCCGACCGCGCCACCCGCTGAGCGGCACCCCCGCCGCCGCCCGAGGGACCGCCGCACCACAAAGCGGGATGTTCGACGCCTCCAGCCCTTCGGCCATCGCCGCTCAGCCCAAACCCGACCCCGCCACCCGCTGAGCGGCACCCCCCGGCCGCCGCCCGAGGGACCACCGCACGACCAAAGCGGGATTTCCGACGCCTCCGGCCCTGCGGCCATCGCCGCCCACCACAGACCCGGGCCGTTTCCGCCACCGCACGTCCAGGGCGGCGGCACCCCGCCTGCGACGGCAGCGCCGCCAATCCGGCACGGCCGACGCCCCAGGCCCTTCGGCCACCGGCATCCAACAACGGGCGCAGCTCGCCACCCAAGATCACCATCGACCCCCGGGGGCGCGACCGACGCCGCTCGAGCGGCCGCGCCGCCCGATCGCCACCGCCGCGGCCGCAGCGTCAGCGCCCGGCAGGCCGAGTCGGGCTCGGCTCACGGCCCGAGGGTTTTAGGCGGATTTTTCGCTTTCAACGGGCTACGTTTGGGATAACTATGGGATGAGGTGGGTCGCATGAGTCGGTCCGTTTCCACCAAGGGTTCGCTTCCCGACGAGATGCGCCGCACAAAGATCAGCTATTCGTGGATCATTCTTCTGGTCGGCGTGCTTCTGCTCGCCTTCCTCTTGGTCTTCGTGTTGCAGAACCTGGACAGCGTGCGCATCCACTTCCTGACCGCTGACTTCACCATGCCGCTCGGGGTTGCGCTCCTGTTGGCCGCCATCGGTGGCGCGCTGATCGCCGCCGTGCCGTTCTCCGCGCGGATCCTGCAGCTTCGTCGGGCGACCCGCAAGGAACGCCGCTGGCGCTGAGCGCCGCGCTAATTTGGCTGTATGGCAAAGGTTCTTTACACGGCTGAGGCCCACGTGGCCGGCGGCCGGCAGCACGGCCACGGCCGTACCTCCGACGGCGCCCTCGAGGTCGATCTGCGTGCTCCCGTCGAGATGGGCGGCGAGGGCGGTGGCACCAACCCCGAGCAGCTGTTCGCGGTCGGCTACGCCGCCTGCTTCGAGTCGGCCATGGCCGGCGCGGCCCGGCGGGCCCACGTCGAGGCCGGCGACGCCGCCATCGACGCCAAGGTCAGCCTGATGCCCACCGGCACCGGCGGCTTCAAGCTGGCCGTCGAGCTCGACGTCACCCTTCCTTCGATCACCGACGAGACACAGGCCCGCGACCTGGTGCGCCTCGCGCACGACATCTGCCCTTACTCGAACGCCACCCGCGGCAACATCGACGTCACCCTGACCGCCAACGGCAAGCCGGTCGGCTGAGGCCCGTGACCCCGATCCGACCCGGCGCGCGTCCGGGTCGGGTTGGGGTTTTTGCCCGTGACATGTGCGGCAAACCGCGGGAAGATGTCGCACCTTGACCGGCCGGTCTGTTGTACTCCACCTTGTGTCAGCGATCGACCATCTGCTCCACGCCAACGAGACCTACGCCGCGACGTTCCCCGGGCCCCGCCCGCTGCGGCCGAAGCTCCGGTTGGCGATAGTCACCTGCATGGACTCCCGGCTGGACCTGTTCGGGGCGCTCGGCCTGGATATCGGTGACGCACACCTGATCCGCAACGCGGGCGGGCTGCCGACCGAGGACGTGCTGCGTTCGCTCGCGGTCAGCCAGCACTACCTCGGCACGCGCGAGATCGTGGTGATCCACCACACCGAGTGCGGGATGGAAGGGTTCGACGACGACGCCTTCCGCGAGCGGCTGACCGCCGAGACCGGCTCCGTGCCCGAGTGGAACGTGCCAGGCTTCAGCGACATCCGGCTGACCGTACGCAAGTCGATCGCCGCCGTCCGGGGTTGCCCCTGGCTGCCGCACCGCGACGACGTGCGCGGCTTCGTGTTCGACATCGCCACCGCCCGCCTCGAAGAGGTCGAGGCCGGCTAGCCGCGCAGGCCCGGCAGCACCTCGGTGGCGATCTTCTCCACCATCGCCGGGTCGTCGGTCCACACCGGGTCGCCCGCGCGCGGGTGGTGGAAGACCAGATCGGTGAAGCCCAGCTCGGCGTAGCGGCCGACGAGGTCGGTGAACGCGTCGACGCTGACCAGGGGGCGGTCGTCGCCGTTGTCGGCGAGCAGGATCCGGTCCATGGTCCGGCCTGATTCGTCCAGCAAGGCGGAATTCGCCCTGATCTTCGCGAAGTCGCCTTCGGTGATCCAGGCATCGGCGTACGAGATGACGGTCCGCATGGTCTTTGGCCCGCCGGCCGCGACCGCCAGCGGCACCCGCGGCTGCTGCACACTCCCGGGGATCATGCGCGCCTCGTCGATCGTGTAGTACTCGCCGGACCGCGAGGTGGCCGGCGACCGCAACAGCGCGTCGAGGTGGCCGACGAACTCGTCCAGCCGCCGCGCCCGCTCACCCGGCGTGAGCACCTGCCCGCCGAGCACGGTCGCGTCGAAGCCGATGCCACCCGCGCCGACCCCGAGGGTGAGCCGCCCGTCGCTGATGTGGTCGAGCGTCATCGCCTCCTTGGCCAGCGTCACGGGGTGGCGGAAGTTGGGCGAGGAGACCATCGTGCCGAGCCGGATCCGCTGGGTGCCGGCCGCGATCCCGGTCAACCACGGGATGGCGGCGTGCCAGGGCTGGTCGCGATAGCGGCGCCAGGAGAGGTGGTCGTAGGTCCAGAGATGGTCGTACCCCATCTCCTCGATCCGCCGCGCCAGCGCCAGGCTCTCGGGCCAAGGATCGGCCGGAAGCAACAAAACCCCGATTCGCACCCGCCGACAGTATCCGGTCAGGCCGGATCGAGATCCTTCACGAAGATCCGACAGAAGTCGGGGTACGTGGCGACGGTGCCGTCGGGGAGGTGCTCCTCGCGGGTGGTCTCGACGATGCCGTGCGCCCACTCGCGGTAGCCGAGCCGCTCGTAGAGCGAGACCACCACGTCGTTGTCGAGGTCGATGCCGATGCCGAGGCGGCCGGCCAGGCGCACCTCGTCGAGTTCCTCCGCCTCCCGCAGCAACGCCTGGCCCCGACCCTTCTTCCGCAGACCGGGCACGACATACAGCCGGTGTACGAACGGGACGCCGGGCAGGTGCAGGCGGACCTGGTCCTCGTCGGCCGGCTCCCAGGTGACGTAGACGGTGCCGGTGAGGTCCTCGCCTTCCCAGGAGGTGAGCACCACACCCTGGCGTTTCAGCCGGTGGCGATAGAAGGCCGTCCGTTCGGGGCCGAGGACACGCTCGAGATAGAGCATGTCCTCGGCGGACGCCGGCCGGATCTCCACACCGTCATGGTGCCGGTAGAAGGTGAAGTCGCGTCAGATCCGCGTTATGCGCGGACCACCACGACGGCCATTACGACCATGACGGTCAGCAATGCCGAGGTGCCGAGTGCGGCACGCGTGAACGCCTTGCCGACCACGTCGATGAGGTCGTACAGCGATCCGATCAGCACAAGGCCGGCGAAAGCGGCGAGTAGGGAGGTGAGGGCGCCCTGATCCAGCAAGACCGAGTCCTTGGCCAGATCGGACACAGCGATTACCGTTGACATGACGGACTCCTCGCTTCAGACCCGTAGGAGCTTGCCGTTCTTGCAAGACACCCTCGGTTGCCGCCGAGGGTGTCTTCGTTCCTGGTCCAACAGCCAAAGTGGACCCTGCCGCTGCTAAGCTCTCCCCGGCTTCACTCCCCCCTTTAACGATTATGTTAAATCCTTGATCTTCAGCTTAAACTTCAGCATTGAGCTGAATCAAGATGCTAGTGTCCTGTAGGCGGCACCGATCGGCGTGAATGTGGCTTTCATGAGCGTTCACGCACCCCACCAACTTCAGCTAAAGCCGCTGAAGTTGACTGAAGGAGATTGGCATTGGCTGGCGACGAGGACCCCGCGAGGGCGCTTGCCCTGCGGCTTCGCAGTCTCCGGCTCAACGAATGGCCGACTCCGGTAAAGCAGCCCCAGCTGGCGAAGGCCCTGGGCGTCAGCGTCCCGCTGATCTCCTCGTGGGAGCGCACGACGGCACCGAAGGCGCCGCCCGCCGACCGGCTCACCAGCTATGCCCGCTTCTTCGCCACCCAGCGCTCCGTCGGCGACGGCCGGGCCAGGCTGCACACCGACCTGTCCCCCGACGAGGAAGCACGCCGCGAGCAGCTGGAAGACGAGTTGCTGACTCTGCGCGCCGCCGCGGTCGGTCGCCGGCACCGGGTCTGGATTCCCACGCAGTTCGTCGACCGGCCGCCGGGCGCCGGGCCGTGGCACTTCGCTGACGGCGCGCCGGTGACGATCGTCTGTGGCCAGTTGGGTGCGAAGCTTCAGGCCAACCCGATCTTCACCGACCCGGAGAGCCCGGACTACGTCACGCTCTACAACTACGCCGACGTGGACTCGCTGGTCGAGCTGCACGGACACGTTCGGGCGGCGAACCCCCGCAGCGACGTCCGGTTCCTGCCCACCTCGTTGGTCACGAATGACCACCTCACCACGCACCTGGTCCTGCTCGGAGGCGTTGACTTCAACCAACTGATCGGCGACGTCCTCTTCTCGTTGGGTGTGCCCGTCCGGCAACAGACCCGGCTGACCGACAGGCCCGACGACGAGGGCGCCTTCGAGGTGCGGGACGGCAGCGGTGAGTCGCACCGACCGGCCCTCCGCAATGACGACGAACGCCGGATCCTGCTCGAAGACGTCGCACACTTCTGCCGCGGCGCGAACCCTTACAACAACAAGAGGACCGTCACCGTGTGCAACGGCATGTTCGGTCGGGGTGTCTACGGCGCCGTACGCGCGCTCACCGACCAACGCTTCCGCGACCGCAACGCCGGTTACGTGGAAAGTCGCTTCGAGGGTGCCCAGACCTACAGCATCCTGTCCCGGGTCCGGGTGGTGGGTGGCGAGGTGGTCACGCCTGACTGGACCCAGCCGGACAACGTCCTCCACGAGTGGTCCGCGTGACCGACCTGGTCAGCCGGCCCACGGGAGCGCCGGCACAGGCGGCACGGCACCACACGTCGCACACCCGGCTGCTGCATCGGGTCGACCAGCCGACCCGGTTCGACACCCTCGACGCGATCATCGTGCCGACGGCGCGCCCGACGGTTTACCTGAGCTTCGCCCTGCGCCTCGCGGAGCAGCTCGACTGTCCGCTCGTCGCGCTGTGCAGCCTCCGCGCCGACGCCGAAGGCGTCCTGCGGGCCGCGCGGCGACTCGGCGTGCACGTGATCGCTACGGACGTCCACGACCAGGTCCGACTGCCGGAGTTCGCGACCTCGGCGCTGCCCGACGAGCAACGGTTCCGGCGCCGCGGAGACCTGAGCCTCAAGCGCAACCTGGGTCTCGCGCTCTCCCGGATGACCGGGTGGGACCGGGTCGCGTTCCTCGACGACGACATCCGCTCGGTGCGCCCCGACGACATGCGGGCCGCCGCCGGTCTGCTCGACAGGTTCAGCATGGTGGGTCTCGGCAACGCCGGTTACCCGGACAACTCGGTGGTGTGCCACGCGCTCCGCGCGGTCGGCGTCGACCAGCAGACGTTCGTCGGCGGCGGCGCGATGGTCGTCCCGGTCAGCCGGACCACCACGTTCTTTCCGAACATCTACAACGAGGACTGGTTCTTCCTGCTCGACGAGGACGGCCTGAGCCCGACCGCGGTCACGGGACGGATGGTCCAGGAACCCTACGACCCGTTCCGCACGACGGGTCGCGCCCGCGGCGAGGAGTTCGGCGACTGCCTGGCCGAGGGCATCTACGCGCTGCTCGACGACGGCGGTTCGGTGGACGACGCCGACCACGCGTTCTGGGCCGCTTTCCTCGCCGACCGGGGCGCGATGGTCGACCGGATCATCGAGGCGATTCCGCGGTGCGATCGCTCGCCCGACGAGCGGCGGCGGATGACCGAGGCGATGCGTGCCTCCCACGGCCGGCGCCGGTTCATCACGCCCGACCTGTGCGTGCGCTACCTCGAGGCGCTCACCGCCGACCGCGCCGTCTGGCGCACCCGCATCCAGGAACTGCCCAAGGAGCCAGACGCCCGCCGCGCGCTGGCGCACCTCGGGCTGGACGCGACGCGCGTCTTCGAGCCGTGACCGATTCGGTACTAGGGTTTTGCCGTGACTGACGTTCTCCTGCCGGCCCTGCCGGAAGACTGGTCGCGGGCGATGGCCGTGGCCGCGCACCCCGACGACATCGAATACGGCACCGCGTCCGCGGTCGCGCGCTGGACCGCGCAGGGCAAGACCGTGACCTATCTGCTCGCCACCCGCGGCGAGGCAGGCATCGACTCGATGTCCCCGGAGGACGCCGCACCCCTGCGTGAGCAGGAGGAACGTGCCGGTGCCGCCGAGGTCGGCGTCGACGTCGTGGAGTTCCTCGACCACCGCGACGGCGTCGTCGAATACAGCAACGCGCTGCGCCGCGACATCACCCGTGCGATCCGCCGGCACCGGCCGGAGGTCATCCTGACCGGCGCGTTCACGGTCCGGATGGTCGGCGGCATGACCAACCAGGCCGACCACCGCGCGGTCGGTCTGGCCGCCCTCGACGCGGCGCGCGACGCCGGCAACCGCTGGATCTTCCCGGAACTGGCCGACGAGGGCCTCGAGCCCTGGAACGGCGTGCGGTTCGTCTGCGTCGCGGGCGCCGACCGACCCACCCACGGCGTCGACGTCACCGGTGAGCCGCTGCGCCGCGGCATCGCCTCCCTGGCCGCACACGCCGAATACACCAAGGGCCTCGGCGCCGTCGGCCCCGACCCGGAAGGCATGCTGACCTGGGCATCGGGCATGGCGGGCCCGGCTCTCGGCGTGCAGAACGCGGTCCTCTTCGACGTGCACGCGCTGCGCTTCGAAGGCCCGCCGCCGTGGGAGCAGGGCACCCAACCTCCGGTCGTCACGGAGATCTGACCACTCGGGACCTAGCGCAACCTACTCATCACCAGGTAGAAACGGATCGATCTGAGAGAGCGCTCTCACCACCGTCCCCGTTAGGCAGGTCGATGAGAACCGTCCGTCTTGTCGCAGCCGCCGCTGCCGCGGCCACGTTGACCGCTGCCGGTGTGTTCGCCCTTCCCGGCAGCGCCGCCGCACATCGCGGTGAGCCCGACTTCGGTCCGAACGTCTTCGTCTACGACCCCAGCACGCCGGCGGCCGAGATCCAGGCCAAGTTCGACGAGCTGTTCGCACAGCAAGAGAAGAACGAGATGGGCACCAACCGGTACGCGGTGCTCTTCAAGCCCGGCCACTACGACGTCAACGCCCGGCTCGGCTACTACACCACCGTGTCCGGGCTCGGGCGGTCGCCGGCCGATGTGGACATCACCGGGGCCGTCCGGGTGATCGGTCAGCCCAACCCCGACGCGCACGGCGGCGTCTCGGCGCTGACCAACTTCTGGCGGTCCGCCGAGAACTTCACGGTGACCCCGACCGACTGGTCCAACCAGTGGGCGGTCTCCCAGGCGTCGCCGATGCGACGCGTACACGTGAAGGGGATCCTCTGGTTGGAGCCCGGCAACGAGGGCTACTCCAGCGGCGGGTTCATCGCCAACTCCAAGGTGGACGGCATCACCATCAACGGCTCGCAGCAGCAGTGGCTGACCCGCGACAGCGAGCTCGGTGACGTCTGGACCAACGGCGTGTGGAACCAGGTCTTCTCGGGCGTCACCGGCGCACCGGCGACCGGCTTCCCGAACCCGCCGTACACGACGCTGCCCACCAGCCCGGTGAGCCGCGAGAAGCCGTTCCTGTACGTGGACGGGCGCGGCAAGTACCGCGTCTTCGTGCCGGCGCTGCAGCACGAGACGGCCGGCACCACCTGGTCCGACGGCAGCGAGCCCGGCTCGTCGATCGACATCGACGACTTCTTCATCGCCAAGCCGTCCGACAGCGCCGCGCGGATCAACCTGGCGCTCGCGCTCGGCAAGCACCTGCTGCTCACCCCGGGCGTCTACCACCTCGACCGGCCGCTGCGGGTGCTGCACAAGAACACCGTGGTGCTCGGCCTCGGCATGCCCAGCCTCGCGCCCGACACCGGCGAGGCCGCGCTGAAGATCGCCGACGTGGACGGCGTCAAGGTGGCCGGGGTGCTGGTCGACGCGGGCGCCCGGCAGTCGGACACGCTGATCGAGGTGGGTTCCCGGGGTGGCCGGCGCGATCACTCGCGCAACCCGACCTCGCTGCAGGACGTCTTCATCCGGATCGGCGGGCCGTGGGTCGGCCGGGCGAAGACCAGCCTCGTGGTCAACAGCGACGACACGATCCTGGAGAACATCTGGGCCTGGCGTGGCGACCACGGCAACGGCATCGGCTGGACACAGAACACGGGTGACACCGGCGTGGTCGTGAACGGCGACGACGTCACGGCGTACGGCCTGTTCGTCGAGCACTACCAGAAGTGGCAGACGATCTGGAACGGCGAGCGCGGCCGGACGATCTTCTACCAGAGCGAGCTGCCGTACGACCCGCCGAGCCAGGCGGCGTGGAACAGCCCGACGGGCAACGGCTGGGCGTCGTACAAGGTCGCACCGTCGGTGCGCACGCACGAGGCGTGGGGCCTGGGCGTCTACTCGTATTTCAACCAGGGCGTCGACATCCGTGCCGCGCGCGGCATCGAGGTGCCGGACCGGGCTGGGGTGCGCTTCCACAACATGATCACCGTCTTCCTGGACGGGAGCGGTGGCATCGAACGCACGATCAACGATGCTGGTACGCCGTGCATCGGCTCGTTCAGCACGAGCGCGGTCACGGAGTATCCGGCCTGAGAACGGCGGGGCGGGCTCGCCCGGACCGGGTGCGAGCCCGCCACGCTCCGGTATTGACACGAAGGCCCGCGCCGAACCTGGCGCGGGCCTTCGCACGTGACAGCAGCCCACCCGTCGGCATCGGGGTCAGGGTGACCGACGCGGACCGTGGACACGCGGCGAACCAGCGCGGGCCCGGCACACCGCAGGACACAAGGGGCCGGCCACCCGGCGCCGGCGCACGCGGCGTCGGCCAACGGCTGCAGGACCGACGCTGCTGGCGCAAACCCGTCCACCAACCGGCGGGCAAGGGCAAGGGCGACCGGGTCATGGTGCCGCCGGCCGACTTCCGGTCCTACTACGGCCGACCGGTGATCAAGC
>NZ_JBFAIU010000273.1:0-10496 GCF_040654855.1 Asanoa sp. NPDC050611 | reverse complement strand
CGGCGGGGATGGTCAGGACGGCGGTGATCGGGGCGGGGGTGTCGAAGTGCTGGCTGTTGTTCGTCATGCGTCGACTATCGGCAGGCGTCCTGCCACGTCCCCGCCACGGACCTGACACGAGGCTGCCTCATCAGTCCCGGGCGAGGTAGGAGTGGACGGCCGAGATGACGACGGAGCCCTCGCCGACGGCCGAAGCGACCCGCTTGACCGACCCGGCGCGGGCGTCGCCGACGGCGAAGAGCCCGGGCGTCGTGGTGGAGAAGCCATCGCGCGTGACGACGAATCCCTTGGCGTCGAGTTCGACGCCGGAGTCGTGCAGCCACGCCGTGCACGGGTCCGCCCCGATCATCAGGAACAGCGCGGCCGCGTCGAGATGCACGTCCCGGTCCGCGAGGTGATCACGCCAGGTCAGTCCGCTGAGCCGGCTCGTGCCGTGGACCTGGCGCAACTCGGAGCGCGGGTGGACGGTGATCCGCTCGTGGTGAACGAGGCGCTGCGCCAGATAGTTCGACATGGTCTCGCGCAGGTCGTCACGGCGGATCAGGACGTGGACGTGCGCGGCGTGTCGAGCGAGGAACAGGGCCGCCTGTCCGGCCGAGTTGGCGCCGCCGACCACGACGGCGTTCCGCCCGGCGACGACCTTGGCTTCGAGCTGGCTCGCGGCGTAGTAGACGCCGCGACCTTCGAGGTCGGCAACACCGGGCAGGTCCAGGCGCCGGTACCGGACGCCGCTGGCGATGATCACGGCCGAGGCGAGAATGTCGTGCTCGTCGTCGAGCCGTACACGGAATCCGCCCGGCACCTGCGAAAGAGCGGTGACGGATCGGGGCGACACGAGCCTCGTGCCGAACTTGACCGCCTGCAGCATCGCCGCCCGGGCCAGCTCAACCCCCGAGATGCCCCGGTAGAAGCCGAGGTAGTTCTCGATCCGTGACGAGCTGCCGGCCTGGCCGCCGATCGCGACGTCCTCGACGACGACCACATCGAGCCCCTCCGAGGACCCGTAGACGGCGGCGGCGAGCCCCGCCGGTCCGGCGCCCACGACCAGCAGATCACAGCGAGAACCGTGGGACACGTCGCCCACGTCGATCCCGAGCGCGGTCGCCAGGTCCCGGGTCGTCGGCGCGTTCATCACCTGGCGCTGTCCGGTGACCACGGCCGTGCCGGCCTCGGGCAACGCGCAGGACTTCGCGAGATCTGCCCAACCCGACGCGTCGGAGCGGAGCACCGTCCGGTAAGGGAGCTGGTTGCGCTCGGCGAAGTTCTGGAGCCGGTGCAGGTCACGGTCGTCGTCTCCGGCGAGCACGAGACCGCCTTCGCCCAGCTGCGTCAGCAGGCCGCGCCGGGCGTCCAACGCGGACAGCAGGACGTCGCTCAGCTCGCCGGAGATCTCCACAAGCTTGCGCAGATCCTCGACCCGCACCCGCAGCAAGGCGGTGCCCGCCATCGCGACACCGGGCAGGAACGCCCGCTGCCCCATCAGCATGCCCAGCTCGCCGACGAAATCGCCTTCCTCGACCACGAAGACGACCCGGTCGTCCCGACGATCGACCAGGAGGACCCCGCCGGCAAGGACGAGATTGAGGTCGTACGGGTCACCGGCGTCCCACAGCTGCTCGCCGGGCTCGGGATGCAGCACCTCACCGGCGGACCGCAACATGGCCAGGGCGTGCTCGCTGAACACCGGCCAGGCCAAGGAGTCGGCACCGCCCGGCCGGTGGGACGAGTAGATGGTCCGCTCGTCGGGCGTTGGGATGCTCATCACGCGTGGTGACGGTACACCGCTCCTGCTCCCCCGGGAGGGGGAGTCGATTCCCGCTGGCAGGGGAAGGCCGCGAGCCGCCGGCTTGGGACGTTGGGGTTGCCACCATCTCTGCCAAGGAGAACCGTGATGACCAGCCCCGCAGGACCAAGCGGCCGGCGCCGCAACCTCCTCGACCTGACTTCGCGGGAGTGGGGCCGACCCGATCGCCGGCGTCGTTCCCGGTGGATCATCCCGGTGCTGCTGGTCCTGGTGGCCGCAGTCTTTGAGTACCACGGCTCAGGCGGCCGCCGTCGCGGCTGTCGAGGATGAGGGTATGACCGTTCCCGTGCAACGCAAGACGACCACGGCGTTCTTCGTACAGGCGGCGCTGTCTTTCGGCATCGCGTTGTTCGCGGCTTGTGTCGCGATCTTCTACCTGCCAGTCGGTGTCTGGGAACGCTCGTTCCTGGCGCTGAGCCTGCTCTTCGTGGTTACTTCGAGCTTCACGCTGGCCAAGTGCGTACGCGACCATCAGGAGTCGACGGAGGTCATCGGCCGCGTCGACCAGGCCCGCCTGGACAAACTGCTCACGGAGCACGACCCGTTCAAGGTCACCACCACCGGCTGAAGCGAGCGTCCGGATCGTCGTCCTCGACTTCCCAGCGTGTTCCGCACACGTCATCGGCGAGGAAGCGTTGCCATTCGATCCGATGCGGATCGTCGGTGGAGGTCACCGCGAAACCTCCGTTGCTCGGTCGCAACGGGGGATTCGTCACCCAGATCGTCTGCTCGCCCCAGGGCCGCGCGACCCGTACGCCGATCGGCGCCACCGAGGACGGCACCTTCGCGCAGTCGGTCACCTCGAAGCTCAACGTGAGCGCGAAGTTCTGCTGATCCGGGGCCAGCGGCAGCGGAGCGGTCAGGGGTTCGGAGCCTATGGAAACGACGCCCTCCGGGCTGCGGCGGACGCCAGTGTGGCTTGCCCCCTCGAATCGCAGGCCGGGAATGTCCACATCGATGCCGCGGATGTCCACCGTGGACCAGCCGCCGTTGGCCAGTGTCAGCGAGGTGTCGATTTTCTTGACGGCTGGGGGCTTCGGTGCGAACCGCAGCGGACCAGTCCAGAGCGATCCGCCCCACCCGTGTTGGTCTGCGGAGACGCGCGGCACGATCGCTCCGGAGTACGCCGCGGCCCAGCCCGCGACCGTGGCGAGTGCCAGGAAGACCGCTGTCAGCGCCACGCGCCGCCTGGTGCGTGGTGACAGTCCGCCGTTCATGGCTGGTGAATGTAGCATTGGGTTGCTACATTCACCAGCCGTGGACTTTGTTCTGGTGAACCAGATCCTGACGCTCAGTGCGTGCACCTCGATCGCGCTGCTCGCGTTTCTGTTCGCCGACGCCCCTGTGCCGCAGGCGGATCTGGACAGGTTCGCCAGACGACACCACCTCACACCTACCGAGAACAGCAGTAGCCAGGTAGCGACCTATATCAGGGTGACCCGACGCTGGCGCATCGGTTGTCTGTTCTTCGCGATCTGCCTCAGTGTCGTGACTGGACTGATGCAGCAGCAGTTGAATCTCAACGTCACCGCTGTCATCGCCGGCCTGTTCGCAGCCGTGCTGCTCGCCGAGATCCGCATGGCAGGCCTCACCCCCGGTCGCCGCATGGCCGCGCTGACTCCGCGCAGACTTCGCGACTATCTCCATAGGACGGGCCGCATCGCGTTGACAACCGCGCTCGTCGTGGCGGTGCCGTTGTCGGTGCTGGTGCTCTTCGTCGGCCGAGGCGACCTGAAGGGGTTGTGGGTCGCCATCCTGACCCCCGCCGTTGTCGGCACGATCAGCGTGTGGTCCATGCACCGCACACTGCGGCGCGCCCAGCGGGCGGCCGACCCCGATCAGGTAGAGGCAGACAACGCCATCCGGCGGCAATCGGTGCAAACCCTTGCGGCGTGCGCCATGGCGTTGATCGCGTACGCCCTCATCAACCAACTGACCTTCCTGCTGGATACAGCCGAGGCGCCGGAGACCGCGATTCTCCTGATTCCCATCGGACTGGTCGTCGTCCCCTGGTTCGCGCGGTCGATAGCCACCCGACCGTCCCCGGCGGCGCCATGATCGTCGAGGTTGATCCCACCGGCCCGCTGCCACCCTTCGAACAGGTCAGATCTCAGATCGCGACCATGATCGAATCCGGCGTACTGCCGCCCGGCAGTCAACTGCCCACAATTCGGCAGCTGGCCAACGATCTTGGCCTGGCCACGCGAACCGTCGCACGCGCGTACCGTGAGCTCGAAAATCACGGCCTGGTCAACAGCCGCGTGCGCCACGGCACGGTGGTCGCCCAACCCAAGGAACGCCTTTCGCCCAGCGAGGTCCAAACACGACTGGCCGACGCCGCCCGCACCTACCTGGTCACCGCTCGCCTGCTCGGCGTCTCCAAGGAAGACGCCCTTCGACTGGCTTCGAAGGTCGACCTTTAGCCGGAGCCTCCGCCTCGCGGCGTTGACACGTCGCCCGAGCGTGGGGCCCGCCCGTTGCCGGGCAGGCCCCGCGGACATCGGGTCAGTTGACTCGTTCCCAGCTCTGGTTCGTGGCGGAGGGCCGGTACGACCACACCTTGTCGCCGCTGCTGGTCTTGACCGTTACGCGTACGAGGCCGTCGTTGACGTCAGCCTTTTCGATTCGGCTGACTCCCCCCGTGCCCGACCGGAGGATCTCGTGGCCCAGCGGGTAGTCGCCGTCGCGCTGGAAGGACTGCAGCGTCTGTGTCGTCTCGCCGCTGGCGGACCGCAGGGTGAGGATGGCGAACGTCGCCTCCCCGTCGGCGGCTTCGACGAACGACACCTTGCCGATGGTGACCGTGTAGCGGGTCGTTCCCTTGCCGGCCTCGTCGATGTCGATCTCGGCGGCGCCATCGACCAGCGGGACGCACTTGACCTGCCCCGACCCGTCAGGGTTGTTGCGGGCCATGAGGATCCCGGCGTTGCGGAAGTCGATCTTGTGGAAGTCCGCAGACGGCTTCTGGAACTGGGTCGGACCGTCCACCTGGCGGAAGGCGCCGTCCTGGAGCGCAAAGCCTCGAACCTGCCGGTCGCAGGGTGGCCACCCGTCGGTCTGGTAGGCGCCATAGACCGTGAGCCGGACCACGCCGTCTTCGACGGTGATGTTCGCGCGGGAGAACGTCGCCGTGACGTTGTCGGTGTCCGGCGAATTGACCACGTAGCCCAGCGGTGTCAGAGCGCCGTCCGGAGCGACCTTGAGCGCCAGCAACTGGGTGACGTGCACCGACCCGTCGGTGTCGCACCGCAGGGTGGTGAGCGCCTCGTCCCCGGGCACGCCGTCGAGGTTGGCGCGAATCGGCGTCAGGCTCCCGATCGTCAGCGTTGCGCCGTCCGCCGTTTTCACGGTGCCGTCGACGAAGGTCCGCTTCCCCTCCGCCTTGCACCCTTCCTCGAAGCCGGGGAACGCCGGCAACTGGAGGGTCGCGTCGCGCACGTCGACCGGCCGCGCGGGCGGCGACGACGGAGCGAGCGTCGGCGTCGGGCTCACCGAGTGACTGACCGATGGGCTGGGGCTGGCGGGCTGGGTCGCGGTCGGAGGCGAGTTGTTGCCGCGCGGACCGACCGCATAGGCGGTGATCGGCACCGCGATCAGCAACGCGCCGACCACACTCGCCGCCGTGAACCGCACTCTGCGCCGCACCGCGACCGTGTGGCGCACCGCCTGCACGCCGGGTGCGGGTGTCTGCGCCGAGCGCTCGACGGCGTCGAACTCGCCGATCGCGCCGTTGATGAGGTCGTCCAGTTTGTCAGACATCTGATCCTCCTCGGAGATGCTCGGCGAGAGCGGTGCGCCCGCGGCTGAGCCAGCTCTTGACGGTGCCCTCGGCCACGTCCTCCTGCGCGGCGATCTCCGCGACGGACAACTGGCCCAGGTAGTGCAGGACGACGGCTTTACGAAGCTTCGGCGGGATCTTGGCCAGGGCCGCGACCAGCGCGACCCGGTCCGGCGACGGGCCGTCCTGATGCTCCTCGCGCTGGCGCCGCAGGAAGTTCAGGGACGTCTTCTGCCGCCGGAGCCTGCTCGTGGCGAGGTTCCACGCGACCCGACGCACCCAGGCGTAGGGGTCCTCGTACTTCCGGATCTTGGACCATCTGCTGTACGCCCGGCAGAAGGCCTCCTGCACCAGGTCCTGTGCTTCCGCGCGGTCACCCAGATACGCGTAGACCTGCGACCTGAGGACGTCGAACTTCGCCGCATAGAAATCGTCGAAATCGCCCGGATCGTACGTCGCGGCGCGAGGTGCGGTCGCGCCTGCGTTCAACACTGCGATCACGTTTCCTTCCTCCCTGGTGCCACCCTCGTGGGCGAGCGAGTCGAACACGTGCGGGCACTCATCGGGGTTGCGTGCGTTCTTCACCGACGCTTCGCGGGGCGCGAAACCATAACCGCTCTACGCCCGGCGACGAGGACCTGGCCGGGCGCGGACCTGCCGGCGAACTGCCTCCGGCACGGCGCCGCCCGCTCAATTCGGCAGCGTCCAGTGGACACGCGCATCCTCGGCGCGCATGAATCCGTTGGCTCTGGCGGCGATCTGCGGAGACGGCCGCTGCAATTCCCGCTACCTCAACCCGCGGCGTGGGGTTGGTGGTTCAGCCAACCGACCAGCTGTGGGGCCGTCATCGGTCGTGCGTACAGCCAGCCTTGGCCGATCACGCCACCGAGGTCCGTGAGTACGCGCGCGGTCTCCTCGTCCTCGATTCCTTCGGCGACGATCCGCAGCCCGAGCACGTTGGCAAGGCCGTGGATGGTGGTGACCATCTCCCGGTCGGCAGGGCTGTGCCCGATCCGACTGACGTACGCGCGATCGATCTTGACCTCGGCCAGCGGCATCTGCCGTAGCCGGCGCAGGGAGGCGAATCCGGTGCCGAAGTCGTCCAGGGACAGGCCGACGCCCAGGGCCACCACGCGGTGTGCGGCCTCGTCCAGTCGCTGCGTGTCCTCGACCAGAGCCCGCTCGGTTATCTCGATGTCCAGCTGACGTGCCGGCACTCCATGGGATCGAAGCGTGTCGGCGAGCGCGTTGTCGAAATGTTCGGCGACCAGGTCGTTGACGCTGACGTTGACAGCGGCCCGCAGCTGGATTCCCATGCGGTTCCATTCAGCCAGCTGACCGACGACGCGATCGAGTACGTAGTGGGTCAGCTGCTGCATGACGCCCGTCGGCTCGACGAGTTCGATGAGATCGTCTGTCGGGATCAGGCCGCGGCTGGGGTGCGACCACCGCAGTAACGCCTCGACCGATTCGGTTCTCCCGGTCGCCAGACTCACCTGTGGTTGGTACAGCACGACGATCTCGGACGCCCGCGCCGGGTCGTCCAGCGCTTCACGGAGGTCGCACAGCAACGTCCATCGATCGTCGATGGCAGACCTGTCCTCGGGTGTGTAGACCAGGGCAAGCTCCTGGTGGAGATCCGCCTCGACCCGGGCCGCTTCGGCGTTGGCGAGCAACTCGTCGAATCCACGGCCGTGCTGCGGGCAGATGGCCACGCCGGCTACCGGTTCCAAGCGGAACGGAACCCCGCCGTGGTCGATAGGTTCGGACAAGGCGGCCACGACTCCGTGCGCGCTGTCGAGGCCACCCTTGTCGAGTGGTGCCTGGCGCAGCAGTACGAGTTGACCCTCCGACAGCTGGCCGATCCGGTCGGGTGCCGTGGCGCCGGATCTCAGACGCTCAGCGGCCGCGACGGTCAGCCGTTCGGTGACGGTGTGGCCCAGTCTCCGGTGGAGTTTCGCGATGCCGCGGAGCTCCACCACGGTCAGCTCGTACCAGTCCACGTCACGACCGGGAACGTCACGAATGGCCTCGACCGCAGCCGCCAAACCTTGTCGACTAAGGAGGCCGGACACCGGATCGTGCTCGATCCGGCGTTCCCGCTCCCCGAGCATCCACGACAGGTGGTACCACCCGATCAGTGGAATGGCCAGCAGTGCGTGCGACCAGAGCGTCGGCGTCGATACGATGATCACGCCGATCAGCAGCACCGAGCTGCGAGCGATGACTTCCATCCGCAACTGGGCAAGCATTTCTCGGTGGGTGGCACTGGACAGGAGTGCGCCGACGAGGCTGATGGCCACGGACACCCCGAGGCACACGAGCGCGGCGGGTACGGCGATCCGCGTTTCGGTGAGGCTTGGAACGTACTCGGTCTGGGTGTCTGACCTTCGAAGGTAGTTGGCGACCCAGCCGGCGATGGTCAGTGCCCAGACCAGCCTGGCCGTGAGGAACAGCAGCGAAGGCCAGCGCATATGAAGGCGTGGTGCGGCGAACGCGATCGCCAGGACCTGAACGACGACTCCGGTGGCCGGCGGGTAGAGCAGAAAGATCGAGAAGCAGAAGCAGGGCGACAGCAGGAAGGTAGTGGTCCGCCGGGCTGGTGGGGGGAGCCGGAAAGGCACCAGATCAGACGCCAGCGCCAGGCCCGCCAAGATCCAGATGTCCATGTGGGCCGACGGGTAGGACGGCAACCCGTTGAATGCCGCGACTCCGATGAAAACGGCGCCAGCGCCGACGACCAACCAGAACGCCGCCGATGCCGCGACACTGCGCCACCGCCGGGTCCCATCCCGCCAAGCCGACGACGGCCACACCACATCGGGTGAGAGGTCTGACATCTGGACGCCCCGTATGGCTAGTCTCTCTACGCGCAGGCCAAGGACGGGACGGTTGCACGGTGCCGCTCCAAGACCAGTCGGACCTAAGCGCCGATCACGTGACTTATCGTAGGTAGCCTGGCCGCGAGGCGAATGACAATCGGCGGGTAGCCGAGCCATCTGGAAATGATCGACCCACCACTGTCGGTCTCGGGTGGCAGCCGCTGTGGCGCCACACACAGCGCCCAGGTGCGAGCGTTCGCCCACGCCGACGTTGAAGCTCAACCTGAGAACCGGCTCCACGTTTTATCGCAGGTCAGGTAACCTGACGACCGCGGGCCGCTAGCTCAACCGGCAGAGCAGTGGACTTTTAATCCATAGGTTCAGGGTTCGAGTCCCTGGCGGCCCACATCGGCACGATCCACTAGCGCCCCGCGGCGCGGACGATTCGGTCCGTTTCGTCGTCGAACTCGCCGATCAGCTCCTCGAGCATGTCCTCCAGCGCCACCACGCCGACTACCTGGTCGTCCGAGGTCACGACCGCGAGTTGGGCCCGGTGTTCGCGCATCGTCCGCACCGCGGCCGCGACCGGGACCGCCGCGCCCAGCGACAACGGCGATGACATCAGATCCGCGGCGGTACGCGGTGCGCCCGGGAAGGTGGTGGCCCGCACCGCGTCGCGGATGTGTACGAAGCCGCGGACCTGACCCTCGGTCGAGATCACCGCCAGCCGGGAACGGCCCGTCCGGCGGCTGGTCAGCTCCACGTCCCGCGCCGACGCCGTCGGCGGCACCGAGACGACCGCCGCCAGCGGGGTCATCACCTGCGCCACGGTCGTGTTCTGCACCGCCAGCATCGCGGTCAACAGCTCGTGTTCCGCCGCCTGGATCGTGCCGTGCTCGCGGGACGACTGGAGCAGCAGGCGCAGCTCGTCCGGCCCGTGCACCTGGGCCAGCTCGTTCTGCGGATGCACCTTGACCAGCCGCAGGCAGGCGTTGGCGAGCTGGTTGAGCGCCAGCAGCGCCGGCCGGAAGATCCAGGTGAACGCCCGGAACGGGCGGGCCAGCAGCAGCGCCGACGTCTCCGGGTGGCTGATCGCCCACGACTTCGGCGCCATCTCGCCGACCACGACGTGCAGGAAGCTCACGATGATCACGGCGATCAGGAACGCGAAGACGTACGAGATGCCCGACGGTAGGCCCGTCGCGTCGAAGACCGGTTGCAGCAGGTGGCTGACCGTCGGCTTCGCCAGGGCGCCGAGGGCCAGCGTGGACAGCGTGATGCCGAGCTGCGCGCCGGCCAGCATGACCGACAGCTCGCGTACGCCGGCAATCGCCGAGCGGGCCGACTTGTTGCCGGCCGCGGCCGCCCGCTCCAGGCGGTGGCGCTTGGAGGCGACCAGCGCGAACTCGGCGGCCACGAAGAAACCGTTGGCCACGAGCAGCAGCACGGAGATGATCAGGGACCAGGTCGTGCTCATGCGCGCACCACCCGCATCGACACCTCGTCCGGCACGTGCCGGCGGACCGACTCGACCCGCAGCCGGGCCCGGCCCGGCGACACCGGCTCGCCTTCGGGCGTGAGCACTGGTGGCAGCTCGGTCACGACCTCGTCGCCCGGGGTCGGCACGCGGCCGAGCCGCTGCAGCACGAGGCCGGAGACGGTGTCGTAGTTCGGCGACGACGGCAGGATCAGCCCGGTCGCCTCGGCCACCTCGTCGAGGCGCCAGCGGCCGGGCAGCGACCAGGCGCCGTCCGACCGGCGGCGGGCGGCCGGCTCCGGCAGGTCGTCCTCGTCGTGGATCTCGCCGACCAGCTCCTCCGCGATGTCCTCGAGGCTGATCACGCCGGCGAAACCGCCGTACTCGTCGATCACGATCGCGAGCTGGCGGTGCTCGGCGCGCAGCCGCTCCAGCACTCCGGGCAGCGGCAGCGTCTCCGGGACCAGCAGGGCCGGCGCGGCGAGCGTGCCGACGGCCACCTGGCCGCGCTCGGCCGGGTCGACCCGACCAACGCCAACGGTTGATCCGCGGCACAGACGCTGTCCACCGCCAGCCTTCCCGGCGCCCCGTACGGCGTGATCGACCAGACCCCTC
>NZ_JBFAIU010000272.1:0-10565 GCF_040654855.1 Asanoa sp. NPDC050611 | reverse complement strand
CCACCGGCTACGGGCGCATCAGCAACGCCCTCAAGAACGACGGCACCGCCGCACTCGACATCCGAGCCACCACCACCCACGGCGACATCACCGCCCGCAGCCGCTAAGAACCACGAAGCCGAACCCACCGCGACAAGATCCAGGCCGTCGCGGTGGGACCACGCGCGGATCAGCGAGGCTGGAGCAGCCCGCGTTCGGTCATGAAGGTTCGCAAGGTCTCCGCGTCCTCCGCGGACATCAGGCGCCGTGGGATCACGGTCGCCGGCATCCGGCCTACGTACACGATCCAGAATTCAGGGGTCTCGATCACCTGGGTGACACCTTCCCAGGCGATGCCGCCCGACTCTGAGCCGCTGCGCATCATGATGTTGTCGTCGTCGATGTCGTAGCCGCCCTCGGTGGCGTAGCCGGCGGAGCGGCGGCGGGCGCGCAACCGCACCAACGGCGAATACAGCATCGCCAGCAGGCCACCAGCGAGCAGCGCGATATAGAGCGGCACCAACTGGTCGCCCAAGGAGAAGGCAAGACCGATCGCTCCGACCACCGCCAGCACCACGCCGACGTAGCCGTAGTTGCGCAGCCCGACACTGCCCATCGCGGCGGCCACGCGGCCCGGGTAGGCCGGGTCGGCTGGGACGTCAAAACGGATGTGCACGTCAAAACGATACGCACCCCGGAGACGGCCCGGGCCCGGGCGAGACGCGCACATCATAAGCGCCGCTTATCGCTCGGTTCCCGCCTCGTCGTTGATGGCTGAGCGACGCGCGCCCGAGACTGATCGAGCGTTCCGCGGAGTGACCCAGGACTCGTTGGGTCACATGCGCCACCGCCGTCACGTCCTGACGGCAAGAACACCAGAACGGGGAGCTGAGCATGAGAGTGCTAGTGGCAGGAGCGACCGGAGCGATGGGCACGCAGTTGGTGCCGCGTCTGGTCGGCGCCGGGCACGAGGTCTTCGCCATGACGCGGAACCAGTCCGGCGAGGCCAGGTTGTCGAAGCTGGGCGCGGTGCCGGTCGTGGCGGACGCGCTCGATCGCGGCCAGGTCGCGGCGGCCGTCCGCGAGGCGAAGCCGGATGTCATCGTTCACGAGTTGACCGCCATCGGGCACATCGACACCCGCCACTTCGATCGCAGCTTCGCCGCGACCGACCGGCTGCGGATCGTGGGCACCGACAATCTGATCGCGGCGGGGCGCGCGGCCGGAGTGCGGCGATTCGTGGCGCAGAGCAATGGTGCTTTCACCTACGCCCGCACGGGCGGGCCGGTGAAGAGCGAAGAGGACCCGCTGGACCCGTCGCCGGTCAGCACGATGGCGCCGATGGTCGCCGCGATCGGGCATCTGGAGAAAGCCGTGCTGGGTGCGGGCTGGACCGAGGGGATCGTGCTGCGGTACGGCGCCTTCTACGGTCCGGGCACCTCGATGGAGCCGGGTTCCGCGCAACTCGAGATGATCCGCAAGCGCCAGTTTCCGATCGTCGGCAACGGCGGTGGGGTGTGGTCGTTCGTCCACATCGCCGACGCGGCGGATGCGACGGTCGCGGCGGTCGAGCAGGGCGCCCGTGGTGTCTACAACGTCGTCGACGACGACCCCGCCCCGGTCGCCGAGTGGCTGCCGGAGCTCGCCGCGATGCTGGGTGCGAAGAAGCCGATGCGCGTGCCGCGGTTCGTCGGCCGGCTGGCTGCCGGTGAGGCCGGCGTCGTGCTGATGACCGAGCTGCGCGGCGCCTCGAACGCGAAGGCCAAGCGCGAGCTGGGCTGGCGCCCGGCGCACCCGTCCTGGCGCATGGGCTTCAAGGAACGCATCCAGGCCGATCCCGAAAGCGAGGAGTGATGAAGAACCACCACCACATTGTCGTGCTCGGCGCCGGGTACGCGGGCATGATGGCCACCGCCCGGCTCGCGCGCCGGATGCGGCGTACCAACGCCCGGATCACGCTCGTCAACCCGTCGGCGCGGTTCACCGAGAGGCTGCGGCTCCACCAGATCGCCGCCGGGCGGCAACTGGCCGACTTCCAGATCCCCAAGCTGCTCGCGGGCACCCGCGTCGCGTTCGTGGCGGGAACGGCCACCGCGATCGACCCGCGGGCGCGCACGGTGGCCGTCGACGGCAGTCCGACGATCCTGCGATACGACACACTGGTGTACGCCCTGGGCAGCGCGACCGACACCAGCACGGTCCCAGGGGCCGATGTGCACTGCTACACGCTCAACGGCCCGGAGAACGCCGCGCGGTTGGCGGCCCGCCTCGGCGGCGTCGCGGCGGCCGGTGGCGCAGTGACGGTGTGCGGGGGCGGCCTGACCGGCGTCGAGGCGGCCACCGAGATCGCCGAGGCACACCCGCGTCTGAACGTCACGCTGCTCAGCGTCGACGAGCCCGGCTCGATGATGGGAGCCAAGGCGCGCAAGCACCTCTACCAGGCGCTGAGCCGCCTCGGCGTGACCGTCCGGGCGGGCGCCCGCGTGACCAAGGTGCTGGCGGACTCCGTCGAACTGGCGGACGGCGAGCTGGTGGCCGCGGACGTATGCGTGTGGACCACGGGCGTCACGGTCTCGCCGCTGGCCAGAGAGGCTGGAATCGCCACGGATGAGCGCGGTCTGGTGCTGGTCGACGCGACGCTGCGGTCGGTGTCGCATCCCGACATCCACGCGATCGGCGACGCGGCCGCCATCCGGCTGGCCTGGGGGCAGGTCCATGGCACCTGCCAGAGCGGCATACCCACCGGGCAGTACACCGCCGACACCATCGCCAGGCTCCTGCGCGGCAAGTCGGTCAAGCCGTTCCGGTACGGCTACTTCCACCAGCCGGTCAGCCTGGGCCGCCGCGACGCCGTCATCCAGTTCACCCACGCCGACGACACGCCGCGCCGGGCCTACCTCAAGGGGCGCGCCGCCATCTTCTACAAGGAGAAGCTCGTCAGCAGCACGCCGCTGACGACGTACCGGCTGCACAGGTACATGTACGTCACCGGCACGCTGTCAAAGGGTGGCCGGGCCACCAGGGCAATGTGACGTTCACTCCGGCACCGTGATGCCGAGTTGCCGTGCCTGCTCGCGGTGTGCCGATGTCAGTGCGTCGACGAACCGGGCTAGGACCTCGTCGGCCGTGAGAACGCGGGCCAGCACCACCTGAAAGGTCTCGCGCTCCTCGTGTTCCACCTCGACGACGTCGGGTTGGGCGGCGAGCGCCCGCTTCAGGTCGTCCTGGTCCAGGTCGACGACGACCTTGACCGTGTCCTCGAGCCCGAGACCCCACCACGTGCCGTCCCGCGTCGCCACCTGCAGGTACGTGCAGAGGTCCGCGCGGGGAACAGCCTCCGACTCGGCCTCCGCGGCGCCGAAGACGATCGCGAGAAACGTGCGCGGCGCGCGGGCGAGTGCGGCCCGCACAGCCGGCGTTCCAGCCAACGCTTC
Source organism: Asanoa sp. NPDC050611 (assembly GCF_040654855.1). Taxonomy (NCBI): domain Bacteria; kingdom Bacillati; phylum Actinomycetota; class Actinomycetes; order Micromonosporales; family Micromonosporaceae; genus Asanoa; species Asanoa sp. NPDC050611. The sequence goes on along the minus strand of NZ_JBFAIU010000272.1, from coordinate 7,152 downwards.
CCCGTCGAACTGGTCCCATCCTTCGGAGCTACGGCGTGGCCGGACGCCGGATACGCCGTATCGGGGGCGAAACACGAAGAGCCACCTTCCGTAGGTCCTGCCGAGGCCGAGGCCCGCGCTGGACGCCCGGCCTCGGCAGTCCTATCTAGACGGCTGGGTGAATGACGAACGGAATGCCGTTCCTCTTCAGACAGTCCAGCAGGTCCTGCGGGGGACCGAGCCCATCCGACTGCGAGAATATCGGGTGGTCGACCGGCCACTTCTTCGGGACGAAGTGCCACAGCACGCCCGTGATGTTCTTCGCCGCCCCCGGCGGCCGGCCCGGCTGGACCACCGGCCGGGTCCTGTTGAGGTGCCCGTCCTGCTCGCACTGCTTGAGGTAGGTGTCCGGATGCCCGGGCAGGCCGGTCTTGACCTCGTGGAGGAAGTAGCCCTCCGCGGTGTCCACCAAGCTGTCCGGCTCGCGGGCCGAGCCGGGCCTGGGCATGTTGGGCATGGGAATCCTGCCCTGCTGGTTCCTGAGCACGGTCTGACCCGCCAGCAGGTTGGCGACGAAGTCCTCGCCTTCCGGGGCGTTACGCAGGAACGGCGTCACCGCACCACCGCCGACGTGGTTCGCGTCCGACATCGCGTCCGCCAGCCGCGGCAGACTCATGCGGGGCATGCTGGCGAGACTCAGGATGACCGCGTCGGACATCCGGCTGGACAGCGTGCCGTAGTTGCCCAGCATGATCGCCCTGATCGCCAGGGTCTTGACCCCGTCGGGGATCTTGTTCCACTTGGCGACGAACCGGATCGTCGAGTCCAGCCGGTGCACGTAGCGCAGGGCGAACTTGGCGGCCTTGCCGGGGATGGCGACAGCGTCGCCGGCGTACGGGATGAGCCCCAGAATGCTGAGCCCCGCCCCGATCCAGTCCTGGTGGATGATTCCCGCGATGGTGTCCCGCAGATCGGCGAGCCCACCGAGGATCCAGCCGACCACCGGAATGAAGCTCAGCCCGCCCGAGCAGAGATAGCCCGACAACCAGGCCATCGAGTCGCGGGGGCTGAAGTCACCGGCGAAGAAGCCGAGCGCGAAGTCGCTGACGTACGTCCACTTGCTCACGATCTCGTCGGGAACCGTCGGGTCAAGGCCCTGGTCCTCGATGTGCGCCAGCTCGTACGCGTCGTCCCGGCCGTCACCGTCGGTGTCGGCGCGGAGCGGGCTGATCTGGTAGTCGAGAGCCTCGGCGCCGTCGGAGAGCCCGTCACCGTCGGTGTCGGCCCGCAGCGGGTCGGTCTCCCAGTCGTCCTCCTCCGTGAAGTCCTCGAGCCCGTCGCCGTCGGTGTCCGTGTCCGTCGGAACGGGCACGATCGGTGGGGCGCTGCCGGTGACCGGCGGCGGGGGCGCGTCACGGACCAGGGGGTTGGTGCCCCGTGCGACCTCGTCACCGTCGCTGACCCCGTCGCCGTCGGTGTCGCCCTCGGTCGGCGAGGTGCCCAGCTCCTGCTCGCGCAGGTTGGTCAGCCCGTCGCCGTCGACGTCCTCGGCGCCGTCCGGCACCCCGTCCTTGTCGGTGTCGACCTGGCCCGGCATCGCGAAGCCGGCCAGCTGGGTGATCTCGAACTTGTCGGTCAGCCCGTCGCCGTCGGAGTCGATGAGCAGGGGGCTGGCGCCGAAGCGGAGCTCCACCACGTCGATCACGCCGTCGGAGTCGTGGTCGCCCTCGTAGGTGATGCCGAGGCGGGTGAGCACGTTGAAGCCGTTCGCCCACGCGTTCCCGGACTGGATGGTCGCGGGTTCGACGTTGGCCTTGTAGAGCATGTCGTCGGCCTTGGCGAGGTTGGCCTTCGCCGCCGCCAGGTCCGCGAACGCCTCGGCCAGCCCGGCGGGGGCGGGCGCCGGCGGCGGGTTGGCCCGGAAGGGGCCGATGGTCGCCTCGGCGTCCTGGATCGCCGCGTCCGCCAGCAGCCGTACGCCGGTCAGTGTCTCCACCAGGGCGCGGACGTGCGCCTCCTCGGCCTCGCCGTTGGGCGGGCTGGCGCCGGTCATGCGGCTCTTGAGGAACGACTCCAGGTGCTGGAGGTTGTCGAACGCGATCTCGCCGTTGGCGGCGCTGTTCAGCCGTGCGCCGTCGAAGTAGCGGCTGTCCACGTCCGCCAGCACCGGATCGATCCGGCTGTCACCCAGCCCACCGCCCACGTACGGGCGGAGCGCCTGGGTCGCCTCGGTGACGTAGACCTTGGCGTCCCGCGTGTACTCGGCGGTGGGGATCTTCGCGACTTCGACCTGCCACCGAGGTGTCTCCCCCGCCGACGCCTCGCTTGTGAAGATCCCCAACTGCGCGACGACCGCGACCGTAACGGCCGCGGCCAAGCTCCTTCGTCGTAAACGCGAGTGAACTCGCATACACGTACTCCCATCTTTCGCTGGATGCGACGACAGGAGCGTAATAAAGATCGATGTCTTCAGGTGACCGCGCGGCTACCGTTGATCAAGTTCGTGGGAGTACATCCGGATTGGACGGAGTTATCGCCATCCGATAGATGCCGGCCCGGGCCGCCGCCACGGCCGCTTCGGCGGCTCGGTCCGCCGTGGCCTCGTCGATCGGGTCTCCGCTGACGAGCAGGCGGTAGTAGAGCGGCGCCGATACGGCACGGATGACCTCGGCCGCGTCGGTGCCCGAGGGCAGTTCGCCCCGCTCGACGGCCTGGTCCACGCAGGGGGCCCATTCGCCGATGCGGACCGCGTAGAAGCGGTGCAGGGCCTCGGCGGTTCGGGGGTCGCAGGTGGCGGCGACGATGACAGCCCGGAACAGCGCCCCTTGGCGCGGATCGACCAGGGTGCGCTGGACGAGCCGGGCGTTGGCACGCAGGTCCTCGATCAGTGACCCGGTGTCGGTTCGCGGCAGGGACTGTTCCGCCATGTCCGTCAGGAGGTCGGCGACGAGGCCGGCGACGGTGCCCCAGCGGCGGTAGACGGTCGTCTTGCCCACCTCGGCGCGGCGGGCCACGTCGGCGAGGTCGAGCCCGTCGAAGCCGTGCTCCACGAGCGCGTCGCCGGCCGCTTGGAGCACGGCGGCGCGGACCCGCGCCGTCCGGCCTCCGGGTCGGATCGCACCACCAACCATAACGGGTCTCCAGTTCCCTTAACCGCCGGATGAGTGCTACCGTAGCGCCATCAGCTTATCGGAACTGCAGTTCCTTTAACGGGAGGCACACCATGGAGTACCGACGGCTCGGCGCATCCGGACTCACCGTGCCCGCACTCAGCTTCGGGGCCGGCACCTTCGGCGGTTCGGGCCCGCTGTTCGGCGGCTGGGGCCACACCGACGCCCGCGAGGCGAGACGCCTTGTCGACATCTGCCTGGACGCCGGCATCACCATGTTCGACACCGCCGACGTCTACTCCGACGGCGCGTCCGAGCAGGTGCTGGGGCAGGCGATCAAAGGCCGACGGGACGCCGTCCTGATCTCGACCAAGAGCGGCCTGCCGACGAGCGACCGGCCCAACGACGCGGGGACCTCCGGCGCGCGGCTCGTCCGATCGGTCGAGGCGGCTCTGCGCCGGCTCGGCACCGACTACATCGACCTGTTCCAACTGCATGCCTTCGACGCCGCGACGCCCGTCGAAGAAGTCGTGGCGACGCTGGACGACCTGGTGCGCGACGGGAAGATCCGCTACCTCGGCGTCTCCAACTTCGCGGGCTGGCAGCTCATGAAATCCCTCGCCGCGGCCGACCGCGACCACCGCCGGCGGTACGTGGCACACCAGGTCTACTACTCACTCGTCGGCCGCGACTACGAGTGGGAACTGCTGCCGCTGGGCCTCGACCAGGGCGTCGGAGCCGTGGTGTGGAGCCCGCTCGGTTGGGGACGGCTCACCGGCAAGATCCGCCGCGACGCACCGCCACCCGCGACCAGCCGCCTGCACACGACCGCCGACTTCGGTCCGCCGGTCGACGACGAACACCTGTTCAACGTCGTGGACGTCCTCGACGACCTGTCCCGCGAGACCGGCCGAGCGGTGCCACAGATCGCGGTCAACTGGTTGCTCCAACGACCCACCGTGGCCACCGTCATCATCGGCGCCCGCAACGAGACCCAGCTGCGGCAGAACATCGACGCCGTCGGCTGGAAGCTCACACCCGAACAGATGGCCCGGCTCGACACCGCCAGCAGCCGCACCGCGCCCTACCCGTACTTCCCCTACCAACGGCAGGAAGGCTTCGCCAGGCTCAATCCCTCGCCGCTCGCGAGCGCCGCGTGAAATGACGGACTGGTCGATATTGGCCGGTCGTGGTGTCCCCGGAGACGAGAATCGGTCCGGGGACACAGAGACGGGACGGGAACATGGCGCGTACGGTGGCCCAGGCGATGGTCGGCACGCTCAAGGCGTCCGGCGTACGCCGCGTGTACGGCATTCCGGGAGACTCGCTCAACGGCTTCACCGACGCCCTGCGGCGCGACGGCGGCCTGGCGTGGGAACACGTGCGCCACGAGGAGGCGGCCGCGTTCGCCGCGGCCGGGGAGGCCGCACTGACCGACCAGTTGGCGGTGTGCGCCGGCAGTTGTGGGCCGGGCAACCTCCACCTCATCAACGGGTTGTACGACGCGAACCGCAGCGGTGTTCCCGTCCTCGCGATCGCGGCTCACATTCCCACGGAGGAGATCGGCGGCGGCTACTTCCAGGAGACGCATCCGCAGCAGCTGTTCACCGAATGCAGCGTGTACTGCGAGCTGGCCAGCATTCCGGAACAGGTGCCGCGGCTGCTGGAGATGGCGATGCGGGCCGCGGTGCAGCGCCGGGGCGTCGCGGTGCTGGTCATCCCCGGCGAGATCTTCCTCGCCGATGCCGGGACGGCACGCTGGCCAGGTGCGGTGCGCCGCGCGGACGCCGTGATCAGGCCCGACGACGCGGCCCTCGCCGCCGCCGCGGACGTGCTCAAACGGGCGGAGCGGGTGACCGTTCTGGCCGGTGCGGGCTGCGCCGGCGCGCACGACCGGGTGATCGGGATCGCGGGCGCGTTGCAGGCGCCGGTCGTGCACGCGTTGCGGGGCAAGGAGCACGTCGAGTACGACAACCCGTACGACGTCGGCATGACCGGGCTGATCGGGTTCAGCTCGGGCTACCGCGCGATGGAACACTGCGACGCCCTGCTCATGCTCGGCACCGACTTTCCGTACCGGCCGTTCTATCCGGACGACGTCCCGGTCGTCCAGGTCGACGTGCGCGGCGAGCACATCGGCCGTCGGGTGGCGGTGCGGGTGCCGCTCGTCGGCACGGTCCGGGACACCGTCGACGCGCTGCTCCCGCTGATCACCCCGAAGACGGACAGGGCACACCTGGACCGGATGACGGCGCACTACCGCCGCGCCCGGGCCCGGCTGGACCGGCTGGCGGAGCCCGGCCGCGGCGGCGGGCCACTGCACCCGCAGCACGTCGCGGCGGCGATCGAGCGGCTCGCGACCGAGGATGCGGTGTTCACCGCGGACGTCGGCACCCCCTGCATCTGGGCGGCCCGCTACCTGCACATGAACGGCCGGCGCCGGCTGATCGGCTCGTTCACGCACGGCAGCATGGCCAACGCGTTGCCACACGCGATGGGCGCCCAGGCGGCCGACCGCGGCCGGCAGGTCATCGCGCTGTCGGGCGACGGCGGGCTCGCGATGCTGCTCGGTGAGCTGCTCACCCTGCGACAGCAGCGGCTGCCGGTGAAGATCGTGGTCTTCAACAACCGCGCCCTGTCGTTCGTCGAGCTGGAGATGAAAGCGGCCGGGATCGTCACGTACGCCACCGAACTGATGGATCCGGACTTCGCCGCCATCGCGAAAGCGGCCGGCCTCTTCGGCGCGCGCGTCGACACCGCCGACCAGCTCGACGCCGCGCTGCGTGACGCCCTCGCCTACGACGGGCCCGCGCTGGTCGACGTCCGCACGGCCCGCCAGGAACTGTCGCTGCCGCCCAAGCTCACCTATGGACAGATCAAAGGCTTCACGTTGTACGCCACCCGTACCATCCTGTCCGGCAACGCCGACGAGATCGTCGAGTTGGCGCACACGAACCTGCGACAGCTGGACCGCGAATAGCTACGCGGGATGGTTCACGGGCGACCGGGGCGGCTGACCGGTGAGGACCCGCACGGCCTCGTCGGCCGCGAACGCCCGGACGGTGTGGATGGACTCCTCGGAGTAGTACGCGGCGTGCGGGGTCACGACGACGTTCGGATGGTGGAGCAGGCGGTTGTCGGGTGCCCAGTTGGCGTGCTTGGCCGGCTCCTCCTCCAGGTCGTCGAGCCCGGCCGCGGCGATGGTCCCGGCGCGCAGCGCCCGGTCGAGGGCGGCGTCCTCGATGATGGGTCCACGGGCGGTGTTGACGAGGATGGCCGTGGGCTTCATCTTGGCCAGGGCGGCGTCGTCGAACAGGTGCCGGGTGTCCGGAGTCAGCGGCGCCTGGATGGTGAGGTAGTCGGATCCGCGGATCAGCTCGTCCAGGTCGACCGGGCGCACCTCGTCGGCCCGCATCTCGTCGGCGGTGACGAACGGGTCGTGCGCCCACACCTGCACCCCGAACCCCTTCGCGCGGGTGGCGATGAGGCGGGCGATCGCGCCGTAGCCCAGCAGGCCGAACACCTTGCCGCGCAGCCGCCAGATCGGCGCGCCGGTCTGCCACTGCCACTCGCCTTCGCGGGTCGCCGTGTCGTACTGGTTGATCTTCCGGGCCGCGGCGAGCCAGAGGGCGATCGCGTGGTCGGCGACCTCGTCGGCGCACCAGTCGTTGGGTGCGTTGGTGACCTGGATCCCGCGGCGGGTCGCCTCGTCGACGTCGACGATGTCGACACCGGTGCCGTAGCGCGCGATGACCCGCAGCTTCGGCAGGCCGTCCATCGTGGCGGCGCCGACGTGCGCGTACTGGGTGAGGATGCCCGCGGCGTCGCGGCCACGGGCGATGATCTCGTCCTCGGACGTGCACTGGTGCGCCGAGAGCGTGAACCCGGCTCCCTCGACGATCTCTCGTTCGATCTCGACGTCGCCGAAGTCCGAGTCGGCGATCATGATGATGCCGCGGCTAGTGCGAGTCACGGGGCGTTCCCTTCGTGACGATGAGGTCCTGGTACGCGGTCGCGAAGTCGAGGCAGCTGCCGGTGTCCATCTGCCCGGTGTACCTGCGGA
>NZ_JBFAIU010000271.1:8352-10601 GCF_040654855.1 Asanoa sp. NPDC050611 | reverse complement strand
AAGGTCGTGGGCTACGTGAAACGCCACAGCGCCCAACGCCCGAAGGGCGACGTCACGGACACGACGTGGCGGTACTCGCTGATGAACTGGGGCCACGACCCGCTCAAGTCCTAAGCATCGGGTGCGTTGAGTTTTCGCGCCGGGTCCGGTCTGTGTGCTGCTTTACGACGGCAGGGCGACTACATACAATGCACTCTGGCACCTTGGAGAGGTACCGGAACCGCCAACATCTCCTTTGGACCCCGTCGCGGGAGGCGAGATGGCGAGCCCCTCTGGCCATACAGCCTTGGCTGCCGCTTCAGTCGTGGTGGCATCGGTCGCAGGCTTGGTGGGCAATTACCTGGTGGACGACTACAGGACGACGTTGCTATGGGCCTTTATAGGTCTGGTGACGAGTTGGGCCTTCCTGGAAGGCATTCGCGCGTGGAAAGAAGCCAGTACAAGCCGTCGTGCTGCTAAGACCAAGCAGGTTTTCGGCGATGTAGAAGGCGAAGCGGTCGGGGTTGACGGTCCGCCCGGCGATGTCGACCTCAGCATCGAACAATCCGCGAAACGTGTGGCGAAAGACGGCCGAATGATTGGGTGGCGAACGACTGAACTTCGCCCGGACGGCAAATCTCCCGAGAACTGATGACGGTTGCCGCTTACTATTTGTTGCCTTGCTGAACTGCACCGTCTACCGATCGTTGCCGCGTTAGTCGTCGTAGGACCGGCAATAGACCGTCCGTCCCGACGTCGTGGCTAACCATTACAGATTCTGCCAACAGCACTGATTCCCCCATGCTCGCGCCTGGAACCTTATTAACGTAGCAGAGCAGATGAAGGTTGGCTAGCTGCGCCTTCCGGTAACGCCGGATGTTCTCGTCGGCCTGCGCAGTAGTCTTGTCAGAGGCCGCCTGAGCGGCCGACAACGCCTCACGTAGATCATCGTTACTGCTGGGCTCGCGATTCCACCGCTCAAGAAGCCACCGCGCGTAGATCGCGTAAGCTTGCGCGGTATCCGCCAGATCTGAGCGCGTCAGTAGTTCGCGCTCGACCTCTATCATTCGGTCGATATCCCCTGACCTCTCGTAGACTTCGTCATCACCCGTCCGCCCGTTGAGCCTGCCACTCAGAGCATTGGCAAGGGTGACGAGGCGCTCTGTTGGCACCAACGCGAGGGGATCGTTTCCGACCGCACGCTCGAGAGCTTCCACAGCATCATGAATGTCGAGGCCATTAGCAATCGAACCACGGTTCCACCGATAAAACAGCCAATAGCCGAACAATCCATTCGCATTAGCTGTCCGCTCTTGGGTATCAAGGTCGGCTCTAGCAAGGATGGCCTTATGCAGATCAATCAGGCGGTCGACGTCATCGGCTTGTTCACGAGACGAACCCACCCGCCGAGCTAGCAAGTGGCCAATGCCCGCCATGAGTTCAGTGCGGTGGGCCCCATCATCCGAAGTCAGTGCGAGGGCCGCTGCATATGCGGCGACGGCAGCGTCCAGATCATCACCACGACCCTCCGGGTCACGCTCCCACCGCCTCTGCAACCAGAACCCAGACACCGAATATGCCGCCGACAGCGCGAGCTCCTCAATGTCTGACCGCGCTATTATTTCGGTTTGCAGAGCGATTAGGCGATCAAGGTCGTCAGGCAGTTCACCGTCCGTATCGACCCGCCGACTCACACAGTTCGCAAGTCCCATCATACGATCGGTTCGCTGAGGATCAGCTTCTCCGGTCAGCTTCAACGCCCGGACAAACGCCTCCACCGCAGCGTCCAGATCATCCCCACGACTCTCCGGATCCCGCTCCCACCGCCGCCTTAGTGCATTCCCATGGAAGGCGCATGCCTCCCCGGGATCAACCAAATCGGGCCGACCCGCGATATCGGCGTGCAAGGCGACGAGGCGATCAAGGTCCTCAGGCAGTTCACCGTCCGTATCGACCCGCCGACTCACACAGTTCGCAAGTCCGATCATACGATCGGTTCGCTGAGGATCATCATCACCTGTAAGCTCTAACGCTCGGACGTAGGACTCCACCGCAGCGTCCAGATCATCACCACGACTCTCCGGATCCCGCATCCACCGCCCCCTCAGCGCATTCCCACGAAAGGTTTGCGCCTGCGCAGGATTTGGCAAGTCGGGCCGAGCCGCGATTTCGGAATGCAAAGCAACAAGCCGGTCCAGGTCATCAGACCGCTCACCCTGCGTCCCGAGCCGCCGCGTCAGCCCGTTTGCGACGCTAATCATGCGGTCAGT
>NZ_JBFAIU010000271.1:0-8254 GCF_040654855.1 Asanoa sp. NPDC050611 | reverse complement strand
GTTCGCTGAGGATCATCAGCCGCCGTCAGCTCCAACGCCTGGGCATACGCCTCCACGGCAGCGTCCAGATCACCACGACGGCCCTCCGGATCCCGCTTCCACCGCTGCTCCAGCACATTCCCGCGGAACTCGTGCACGTTCCCGGGATCACGCAAATCAGACCGACCCGCGATTTCAGAATGCAGAGCAACAAGCCGGTCCAGGTCATCAGACCGCTCACCCTGCGTCCCGACCCGCCGCGTCAGCCCGTTTGCGACGCTAATCATGCGGTCAGTTCGCTGAGGATCATCAGCCGCCGTCAGCTCCAACGCCTGGGCATACGCCTCCACGGCAGCGTCCAGATCACCACGACGGCCCTCCGGATCCCGCTCCCACCGCTGCTCCAGCACATTCCCGCGGAACTCGTGCGCCTGCCCGGGATCAGACAAATCAGGCCGAGCCGCGATTTCGGAATGCAAAGCAACAAGGCGGTCCAGGTCATCAGACCGCTCACCATCCGTACCCAGCCGCCGGTTCAGACCGTTCGCAAGCCCGATCATGCGGTCGGTCCGCATAGGATCGTCAGGTGGCGTCAGCTCCAACGCTTGGAGATATGCCTCCACCGCATGGTCCAGATCATCTCCACGACCGTCCGGATCCCGCCCCCACCGCACATCCAACCAAAACCCGCACACCCAATAAGCCAACGCCGATTTTCGATCCAACCGACCCACAACTTGAGCCTGCAATGCGATGACACGGTCGAGGTCATCGGTCGCTTCACGCGGCGTATCGATCCTTCGGCCAAGCGCGCGAACTAGGCTCGTCGTCAAGTCAATGCGTTGGTCAGCGTCGTCGGAACTCAAGCTCAGTGCTCGGGTGTACGCCTCAACCGCAGAGTCCAAATCATCGCTATGACCTTCCGGGTCCTGCAGCCACCGGTGCTCCAACCAGAACCCAGTTACTGATTGAGCCGATACCAACGCCGCCCCCTCCAGATCTTGGCGCCCTAATATTTCGGCCTGCGCTAAGATGAGGCGATCAAGATCATCAGGCCGCTCTCCTTCAGTACCAACTCGCCGAATCAGAGAGTTAGCAAAGCCGATCATGCGGTCGGTGAAGTAGGGTGCTTCCGGATCAGCGTGTTGTAAACTTTCTTCGTACGCTTCGATGGCGCGATCTAATAAGCTTGGCACCTTGGTGGCTTGCCACTGGCGCCGTAGGTCAATAGCTACCATGAAAGCGCTCCACCCGAGGTCGACTGCTGGCCGCCAGCCGTTTAGAACCCGCCCCCAGAGGCGCCTAAGTTCCTCAGCCACGACGACCCGCGTCGGTTGAACGTCGTCGAGGAGTGCCAGTGCGCCTTGCTGCTCGCCGTCCTCCAGCAAGGCACTGAACCTTTGCAACTGGGCATCCGACATCCGCGCGGCCAGACGTGCTCCAACATGTGATTGGAGCAAGCGGTACAGCGTGCTGGTTAAACCTGTTAATGGCGCTGCACCCGCTATTCGTGTGGCACCAGGCGTGATGCAGCTCAGCCTTTGCAAATAGTCAAGCCAGTTTCGGACATTGGGATACTCCCCTGGGCAGTCGGCATCCTCGGCAAGAAGGTCGACCTCTTGCAGTAATTGGAGGCAACGACCCAAACTCGAACGCAATTGCACGCTGCCAAGGTCCGACTCAGCCGCAGCGAGTGCGTGCGGCATAACGTAGTTGCGTGCATATGGGCCGGCGAACGACCAGCCTCCCGTTCCTACCTGAACTGTAAAGTTCGCTAGCCTGTCATGGGCGTCGCGGACATTCGCCAGTTCATACCCGCCTTCCACGATCCAGCGACCGAAATCGCCATGCCAGAATCTATATTCGCCTTTTGACGTCGGGGCAACCAGCGCCTTCAGATCTTTGAGCAAGTTGGCTAGGCCAGCACCGTCAACGCCCAAGACGGCTAGGGCGATATCCTTCGGTAGCATGGCGCCGACGTCCTGGGAAGCCGCGACTAACGCGATAAGTTCGGCTCCGGTTTGCCAACGGTCGCGGAGTCTACTACGCGCGCGCTCCAACGCCTCGCGGTAGACCTCCTGCAGTGAACGTGGAGCTGTCACCGTGCGAGGAATCGGCTCACCATTAGCAAAGTCCTCGGCAACCGTTGTTGCGACATAGAACGCCCAAACCCATACACCGGCCGCGTTCTTTGCAATCTCGTGGGCAAGCGTTTCGCGATGATCACTTGGAAGATCTGCGAGCAAAGCGGTGCAGTACCTCGTTAAGTCCGCCTGGTCAGAATCGTCAGGACGTGCTAGGTCGACGGTGACCGGGGGCCGAAGTGGGTTGATCTCTATTGGAACCTCAGGCTGACTTGCAACCAGAATGCGAAGCCTACCGATTCCCTTCTGCCCATCAGGCGCTCTGCTGATGGCGTCGGCAAGGCGGGACACGACCGAAAGGAACTCCATCGCTTGATCACGAAACGCTTCGTCGAGCCCGTCCACGACCAGAAGTAGAGGTGGCCCTGACGGCAGATCAGCGAGTAGCGGAAGCACCGCCTCGCGAAGCTCCTGCAACGGGTCGTTGTTAAGTAGCAACGCTGTGATCATCTGCCCGATGACCTGCGCGCCTGGAGCTATCGTTTCGACATTTTGATGGACGAGAGCGGACGGGTGAGAAATGGTAGGTGACGGACTTCCGACAAGCTTGAGCAACTCAGATTTCAGCTTCGCCCACGACAGCTCATCGGATCGATTGCCCCGCAAATCGCGTAAGATCGCCCCCGCTAGCTGCACACCGCCAGGTGGAGGGCTGTCGGTAAGGTCTCTGCACAGCTCGTGCAAAAAGCGGCTCTTCCCGGTTCCCGGTCCCCCTGAAATCACTAGGACCCGGCCGACATCTGGTCCGCCCGCCAGCCAACCGTCAACCCTGTCCTGCAGCCATGGTCGAGACGTGAAGAACGTAAGATCAGTCATGACTCGGACCCATCAGCCGTGGACTTCCAGAATCCTGCCGAACACCTCAGGACACTAGCGAGCGGGCGAGGGGTCCGCTAGCCCACGAACCGGCACAGAACGTCAACAAGCAGCGCCTCTCTCCGCGAGGCGAGCTTAAGCATTCGCGAAAGGTCCTAGCGTCGCCCATGATTCCGGACGACCACGAATCCAGCGTCCGCCCGGCGCGCCGTTGGCCGCAGCGTTCTGACTTCGACCGGCCGTTCTGTCTCCCGTTAGCCTCGACGGACTGGATGCCTCTCGCGTCCGTTGTTGGCTCTTGGCTCTTCGCCTGCCGGGCTTTCTCGTCTCACTCGGGTCGGGTGCCCGTTCTTTCGCCTTGGGCTGCGACTTGAGCCGACCGATTCCGCCATCCCGGCTGAAGGGATTTGCGCGACGGGCACCACGGGCTTCGGCGATGCACCCACGCACGTGACAGCATCAGCACTGCCGGCCGTTAGGCCGACCGCTCGGGAACGAAAGCGCAGCCGGGGACGCTCGTCAGTGGTCGGCGCTGTTCCAGTCGCGACCCAGGCCGACCGACACCTCGAGCGGCACCGCCAGCGGATAGGCGCCGCCCATCGCCGCCCGGACCAGGGCCTCCGTCTGCTCCCGCTCCCCCTCCGCGACCTCGAAGACGAGCTCGTCGTGGACCTGCAGCAGCATCCGCGACCGCAGCCCCGCTTCCTTGAGCGCCTCGTCGACGCGGAGCATCGCGACCTTGATGATGTCGGCGGCCGAGCCCTGGATCGGGGCGTTGAGCGCCATCCGTTCCGCCATCTCGCGGCGCTGGCGGTTGTCGCTCACCAGGTCCGGTAGGTAGCGGCGGCGGCCAAGGATCGTCTCCGTGTAGCCGTCCTGGCGCGCCCGGTCGACGATCGCCCGCAGGTAGTCGCGGACGCCGCCGAAACGGTCGAAGTACTCGTCCATCAGGCCGCGGGCCTCGTCCGTGGCGATGCCGAGCTGCTGGGAGAGGCCGTAGACGCTCAGGCCGTACGCCAGGCCGTAGTTCATGGCCTTGATCTTGCGGCGGTGGTCGGCCGTGACCTCCTCCAGCGGCATGCTGAAGACCGACGACGCCGTCGCGGCGTGGAAGTCGGCGCCCGAGTTGAAGGCGTCGATGAGCGCCTCGTCCTTGGACATGTCGGCCATGATCCGCATTTCGATCTGGCTGTAGTCGGCCGTCATCAGCGTCTCGTAGCCCTCGCCCACCACGAACGCCCGCCGGATCCGGCGGCCCTCCTCGGTGCGGATCGGGATGTTCTGCAGGTTGGGGTCGGTCGACGAGAGCCGGCCGGTCGCCGCCACCGTCTGGAAGTAGGTGGTGTGGATTCGGCCGTCGTCCGACACCGACTTGAGCAGACCGTCCACCGTGGACTTGAGCTTGGCCACGTCGCGGTGCCGCAGCAGGTGCTCGAGCAGCGGGTCGCCGGTCTGTGCGAACAGGCCCTGCAGCGCGTCGGCGTCGGTCGTGTAGCCGGACTTGATCCGCCGGGTCTTCGGCAGACCCCGCTCGGTGAACAGGATCTCCTGGAGCTGCTTGGGCGAGCCGAGGTTGAACTCGCGTCCGTGCACCGCGTAGGCCGCCTGCGCCGACGCCTTCACCTCGGCCGCGAAGTGCGCCTCGATGTCGGAGAGGTAGTGCGTGTCGGCCGCGATGCCGACCTGCTCCATGCGGGCCAGCACCTCGGAGAGCGGCAGCTCGACATCGGCCATCAGCCGCACCGACAGCTCGCCGTCGCGGGACAGCTCGGCGTCGATCGCCTCGGCCAGGTCGAGGGTGGCGCGCGCCTGCAGCATCAGGTTCTGCTCGACGACGCCCTCCTCGCCGCCCAGCCCGTCGAGGGTGAGCTGGCCGGTCTCGGGCACGTCGACGCGCAGCTCGCGGTGCAGATAGCGCAGCGCCAGGTCGGCCAGGTCGTAGGTGCGCTGGTCGGGCCGGGCCAGGTAGGCGGCGATCGCCGTGTCGCGGGCGACGCCGCGCAGCCCCCAGCCGCGGGCCGCGAAGGCCAGCCGGGCCGGCTTGCTGTCGTGCAGGACCTTGGGGTGCTCCGTGGAGTCGAGCCAGGCGGCCACCGCCTGCTCGTCGGCCGGCTCGAGCTGGGTCGGGTCGAACCAGGCGGCCGGCCCGTCGGCGGTGGCCAGCGCGATGCCGGTCAGCTCGCCGGTGCCCCGGCCGAACCGGCCCGCGACGGCGACGCCGGTCGCCACGCCCGGCCGGACGTGCTCGGTCAGCCAGCCGGCCACGGCGCCCGCCGCCAGGATCTCGCCGAACAGGTCGAAGCCGGACTCGGCCTCGGGCTCGACGGCGTCGAGGTATTGATATAGCCGCTCGCGCAGCACCCGGAACTCGAGCGCGTCGAAGACCTGGTGCACGGCCTCGCGGTCCCACCCGTGCCAGCGCGCGTCCTCGGGACCCATGGGCAGCTCGAGGTCGCAGACCAGCGCGTTGAGCTCGTAGTTGCGCATGACGTTGGCCAGGTTGGCGCGGAGGTTCTCGCCCGCCTTGCCCTTGATCTTGTCGGCGTTGGCGATCACGCCGTCGATGCCGCCGTATTCCTTGATCCATTTGGCGGCGGTCTTGTCGCCCACGCCCGGCACGCCGGGCAGGTTGTCGCTGGTCTCCCCCACCAGGGCGGCCTTGTCGCGGTAGCGCGTCGGCGGCACGAAGTATTTGGCCTCGACGGCCTCGGGGTTCATCCGCCAGACCTCGGACACGCCGCGCACGGGATAGAGCACCGTCACGTGGTCGTCGACGAGCTGGAACGAGTCGCGGTCACCGCTGGAGATGATCACCTCCATGCCGGCCTCGCGCGCCTGCCGGGTGAGCGTGCCGATCACGTCGTCGGCCTCGTAGCCCTCTTTCTCGACCACGGGGATGCGTAGCGCCGCGAGCACCTCTTTGACCAGGCTGACCTGCCCCTGGAACGGCTTGGGCGTCTCGGACCGCCCGGCCTTGTATTCCGCGTATTTCTCGGTGCGGAACGACTGCCGCGAAACGTCGAACGACACGATGATGTGCGTCGGCTTCTCGTCGCGCAGCATGTTGATCAGCATCGACGTGAACCCGAACACCGCGTTGGTCGACTGCCCCGTCGCGGTGGAGAAATTCTCCACGGGCAGGGCGTGGAACGCGCGGTAGGCCAGCGAGTGGCCATCGAGCAGCAGGATCCGGGGTTGGTCGCTCACCTGAGCGATGCTAGTCGTCGGGTACGACAGGATGCTCCGCGGACCCGGGCTGTTTCGTCCCCCATGTCGGGATCGGCGGATGTTGCCGAGAAACAAGCCAAATCAAGGCCAGAACCGGCGGTCCCGGGCCCGCGGCGGTCCGGACCGTCGCTCCCGCCGGACACCGCTCGCTCCGCTTCGCTGCCAGGCCCGCGGCGGCGAACGCTCCTCTCCTATCAGCTCGCCGATTTCCGGTCGGGGCGTCGGCGGCTGCTGCCGCAATCGGCCCGGGTTCTCTCGCGAGCCGCACGAAGCGACCCAGGGGCACCCCAGCCCGAGACCAGCAGCACCGCCGCCCGTTTCATCCGGCCGGGGTGTCGCGTGATCTCGGAACCGGCCTGGAACCCCCAGCCGCACCGACGCCCGCGTCACCGACCAGGGCGTCGCCGTACTCCCAGAAATGGGCCTGGACCTTCGGTAGGTCGCCGGGCCCTTCGGCTGGGGGGGTGCGCTCGTGGCCATCGGGTCGGAAACGTCGCGATCCGTGGGGGCTGTGCCCGGCTACGGCCGCGAGCTTCAGCTAGCAGGCCGTGGGCCGCCCCCGAACCGAGCGGTCCGGCTCGTGCGCGCAGGTCAGCCGTCCGCGTCCTGGCCCGTCGACGGCAGGCTGACCACCCCCTGGCTCAGGGCGGCGCGGAACTCCTCGTAGCGGTCCGCGCCGAGCTGGTCCGAGAGGCTCTGCTCGATATCCCGCACGTACTGGTCCGAGGCCGCCATGATGCCGAGCCCCCGTTCGGTCGGCACGATGAGCCTCGCGCGGCGGTCGGCGGGGTCCGGCGCGCGTCGCACGTACCCCAGGCGCTCCAGTTCGTCGATGATCGCGCCCATCGTCTGCTTGTTGCGGCCCGCGAGCCGTGCCAGCTCCCCGGGGCGGATGCCTTCTTCGTCGAGGTACGCGAGCACCGCGCCGTGCCGCGGCCGGAGGTCGTCGAAGCCCTGCTCCGCGGCCCGCGCGAAGATCTCGCGCTGCACCCGCGCCGAGAGTTGCACCGCGAGGATCCCGAGGTCCGGGTCCTGCTCCTTGCGTGTGCTGCGCCTCATAAACTAGTCCAATCATTGGACGGTCACAGTTCTGGACTATATCTTCGACGACGACGCGCGGCGGGATCGCGGTGCGTACGGACCGTGAGGAGAAAGTCATGACCATTCTGGTGACCGCCGCGAACGGCTTGGTCTCGAGGGAGGTGCTGCGCGCCCTCGCCGCCGTGGGCACGGAGCCGGTCCGGGCGCTGGTGCGCGACCCGGAGTCCGTGAAGAAGGTGGACGGCGTGGAGTACGTCGCCGCTGACCTCGACCACCCCGCCACCCTGGGCCCGGCGTTCGAGGGCGTCGACAAGCTCTGGCTGCTGACCCCGATGGGCGCGCAGGCACCGGCGCAGAGCAGCGACCTGCTGTGGGCCGCGCGCCAGGCCGGGGTGCGCCACGTCGTCCGCCTCTCGGCGATCGGCGCCGCCCACGACGCACCCACCCGCAACGGCCGGCTGCACGCGCTGTCGGACGAGGAACTGCAGGAGTCGGGCATAGCGTGGACGATCCTGCGCCCGACCAACTTCATGCAGAACCTGCTCGGCTCGGTCAACGGTGAGGAGATGTTCGGCATCTACGGCGAAGGCCGGGTCGGCGCCGTCGACGTCCGGGACATCGCGGCGGTCGCCGCCGAGATCCTGCGCTCGCCGGAGCGCCACGCTGGCAGGATCTACACGCTCACGGGCCCGGTCAGCATCTCGCTGCACGAGGCCGCCGAGGAGGCGGCCCGGGTACTCGGCCGACCGGTGAAGTACGTGCCGCGGGATCCGGAGGCCGTCCGGACGTTCCTGATCGAGGTCGGCCTCCCGGAGTGGTACGCCGCGATGCTCGGCGAATACCGGGCCGCATACGGCCGCGGCTGGGCGGACTTCACCAACTCCCACGTCGCCGACGTCATCGGCCGGTCGCCCCGGTCGCTCGCGGAGTTCATCGACGACCACCGCGACCAGATCGCCAACGACTGACCCGCCCTCGAAGCCGACAGCCGCGTTCGGGCCCGCCCTCCTGGACGTGCGCCGGCAGCAGTTGCGAGAGCGGCGCGT